>JAWLAB010000003.1:300000-409585 GCA_041395665.1 Pseudomonadales bacterium | reverse complement strand
ACCCATACGCGAATGGCAAAACGAGCAAGAACGGCTATTAGCGCCAGAAGTGGAAATCTACCAAGCAGAGTTTGATGCTTGGACGGTGCAACGGGAAGCAATTTTGGCAGATATTAAAGCCGCCACAAGGGAAGGCAAAAAAACCGTACCCAAGAAAAATGTAGCAGAGCTTAAAGAGGATTTAATCCAGCTTGAACGCGAAAAACCAATACCACCACAAATACCCAAGCTACTACTGGGTGATGAAACGCCAGAAAGTTTGGCGTGGAGTTTAGCCAAAAAATATCCAACGGCTGGCGTGTTATCCAATGAAGCGGGAGTAGTGTTTGGTTCGCATGGCATGGGCAAAGATTCTGCAATGAGAAATCTGGCGCTGCTAAATATGCTATGGGAAGGCGGCACACTTTCAGTTGGCAGGCGGTCAACGGAATCTTTTGAAGTGAAAGATGCTCGGCTAACCATTGGGCTGATGGTGCAAGAACCTACTCTGCGGGAGTTTTTTGCGAAATCTGGCGCACTGGCACGCGGTACAGGTTTTCTTGCGCGCTTCCTTGTTGCGTGGCCTGAATCGACCCAAGGTTATCGATTATTCACAGAAGCACCCAAAGACTGGCCGCACCTAGAGGCACACAATCAACGCATCACTGAGATACTGAACTTGCCAATGGTATTCACAGAAGCAGGCGGATTGTTGCCAGAAACGCTAGAGCTAACGCCAGAAGCAAAAACCGATTGGGTGGCTTATCACGATGCAATCGAGCGGGAGCTAAGCAAAGGTGGCGTGCTGCATGATGTGCGTGATGTAGCCGGAAAGACGGCGGATAACGCGGCACGGTTAGCGGCATTGTTTCAGATATTTGAAAGCGGTGTAGCGCCAATTAGTGCAGATAATTTTGATCGTGCAAGCAGGATTGCTACATGGCATTTATCAGAATCACGGCGCTTTTTGGGTGAGCTGGCTTTGCCTGATGAATTGCAAGATGCGGTGAATCTTGATGCGTGGCTATTTGAGCATTGCCTACAAAATAGAACGGAATCCGTGAATAAAAATTATGTAAGGCAGTACGGAAAGATCAGGGATAAAACCCGACTAGATAACGCTATCAAGTATCTGGCTGAATTGGATCGAGTGAGGGTATTTAAAGAAGGTAGGTGCGCCATGATTCACCTTCACCCCGCTTTGGTGAGGGTGTAGTCATGTTGCTATCTGCACTACTTCACAAAAAACGGCTAGAGAATGTTGCTACTGCTATTCCTGCTATTTCTGCTACACAACCCCCAAAGGAGGCGGCAACTGTAGCAAGAATAGCAACTGTAGCAATAGCAAACCCTAGCAGTGAAAAACTGGAAAAAAATACGCAAGCAATAACGCGAAAAACAAGTTCACTTGTTGCTACTGCTATTCCTGCTATTTCTGCTACTGCTATTCAGCGGGTGATGTGTTGTGACTGTAGCCATTTTGCTAAAGACAAAATTGGTTCAGGCCTTGGCGTTGGTGATTGTTTAGTGGGGCAAGCTGAACACCAACCCACCCCGCTATGGGCAAGATCAGAAAGGCGGTGCAGTGAGTGGGCATCCTCTGATTTAACAGGGAGTTATCAGGCATGAAAACGCAATTCCAGAAAGGCAGATCAGGAACCAAACGGCAGACCACAAGGAAGTGGTATTGCTGGCGAGTTGAGAAAAGCCATCACCGATAACGCCGGCGCAATCGTGGAAGCGTTAATCACGGCAGCGAAAGAGGGCGACATTCAAGCGGCGAAGGTGTTGTTAGATCGTGTATGCTGACATTAAAGCTCAGAGGCGATTACCTTACCGGCGATGGGTGAAGCTGAAACGCTACTAGAACGCGCTACGGCGGCGATTTGCGGCGGCTGAAAGGTGAGCTTGCACCGACATTGCCAGCCAGCTCGTGCAGGCGGTAGGCGTGTTGTCGAGAGTGGCAGAGGTTCAGGATTTGGAGAAACGATTAGAAGCACTGGAACGCACACAGAGGGCGCAACAATGAAAGAGACTCGCACAGCAAAACTTTATGACGGCTTAACGGCGAAGCAATTAGCGCGGCTGACATTCGTTCACGCGGCAGAGCAAAAACCAGCTTGAAATTGATCGAGTACGCGGCGCGGTGGAGCGAAAGCATTACCGATGTTTAGATGGTGACTATATCCGAGTGGAATACTTACTGGATTAGCGTGGCCAGTTTGGGCACTGAGTATTGGCGTAAATTGTTTATGCACACGGCGGCACTACTGGAAACCTACCGCACTGACGGAGAGCAACCCAAAACATGGGAGCGCATAGACGCCACGGCGGTGGCAGTGGATACATGGCACGCGGTATTGGTGGCATGGTGTGATAAGCACGGGCTGACCTTGCGACCCGCATACAAGCTGGCTGGCGTAGACCCTAGCCCACGGGAGAGTAAGAAGAAGGATATTGACCCCGCCAAAGTGGAGTTGTGGCTTGAAGAGCTGGCGAGTTTTGCGCCGGCGCACTGAGCTTGTCGGTGTCAACATTTACACTTGAAGCCCGCCTAGTGCGGGTTTTTTTGTGAGTGGGATTTGGAGTTTCTGTAGCCAAGTGGCCTGATAAGTGGCCTGATGGCTTTAACGCAATGCTAAAAAGTGTATATAAATCAACGCGTTAAAAAAATAAATGGCGGAGGAGGTGGGATTTGAACCCACGGAAGGCTTTCACCTTCGCCGGTTTTCAAGACCGGTGCATTCAACCGCTCTGCCACCCCTCCGGATTTGCTGCGATAAAAGCAAGGCGCGCATTGTAGCGATGGCGTTCAGTTTTTCCAAACACTTTATGCAGCTTTAGCGATTACCAAAGTTATCGTTGTTGTTGCCGCGATTGCTGTTGTGCGAACCGCCACGATAGTTGTTACCGCGGTTGCCACCACCTTGATTGCCGTAACCGCCACCGCTGCGTGAGCCATTGCTGCGTCCGCCATTATTGCTGCCGCTACGATTTTGACCGCCGCTGTAGTAGCCGCTGCCGGATGCGCCTTGCCCTGGTTGTGCGGGGCGTTTGGGGCGATACGGGCGCGCGGCTTTCATGCCTTCAAACGGGTTGCGGTTTTCGTTGGTCAATGGCTGCTCATCGCCTGTGCGACGGCGTTGCTGTTGTCCTTGCTGACCGTAAGGGCGCTGTTGACGCGGCTGTCCATCGCGTTGCTGACGATTTTGCCCTTGTGGCGCACCATCACGCGGTGGGCGCGGCGGACGATTTTGCCGTTGACCGTCTTGCGCGTTGTTGTTGTGATTGTTGTTGTGATGGTTGTTGCGCGGTGGGCGCTGATCGTTGCGTTGTTGATGGTTTCTGCTGCGCTGCTGGCCGTTGTGTTGGCGACCGTTGGGAATCGGTTCGGGGCGCAGCGTAGGATCCAGCTCAAAGCCGGGGAGAATTTTCTTTTCCAGATCGCGCTTCAACAGGCGTTCGATGCCGATCAGCAGCTTGTGTTCGTCGATGCACACCAGCGAAACCGCTTCGCCTTCGGCGCCGGCGCGACCGGTACGGCCGATGCGGTGCACATAATCTTCCGGCACATGCGGCAACTCGTAGTTGATGACATGCGGCAGCTCGTTGATGTCGATACCGCGCGCGGCGATATCGGTCGCCACCAATACTTGCAGCTTGCCCGCTTTGAAATCCGCCAAGGCTTTGGTGCGTGCGCCTTGGCTCTTGTTGCCGTGGATCGCCATCGCGCTGATGCCTGTTTTATCCAACTGCTCCGCCAAGCGGTTAGCGCCGTGTTTGGTGCGGGCGAAGATCAACACTTGGTGCCAGTTGTTGTCTTGTATCAGTTTAATGAGCAGCTCGCGTTTGCGCTCGCGATCGACGAGATAGACGCTTTGCGCCACGGTGTCGGCGGCGGCGTTGCGGCGCGCGGCTTCAATCGACACCGGCTCGTGCAACAAGCCTTCCGCTAGCGCTTTGATTTCGTCAGAAAAAGTCGCTGAAAACAATAAGTTCTGGCGTTTTTCTGGAAGTAACTTTAAGACGCGGCGGATGTCGTGGATGAAGCCCATGTCCAACATACGGTCCGCTTCGTCGAGCACCAGAATCTCCACTTGGGATAGATCCAGCGTGCCTTGTTGTGCGTGGTCGAGCAGACGGCCGGGGGTGGCGACGAGGATGTCGATATCGACCAACTGCTCGATCTGCGGGTTGATGCTCACACCGCCGAACATCACCATGGATTTCAGCGGCAGGTTGGCGCCGTAGTGACGCACATTGTCTTGCACTTGGGCGGCTAGCTCGCGCGTGGGCGTGAGGATCAGCGCCCGTACGCTTTGCGCGGTGCGCTTTTTCGAGGCGGGCTTGGTGGAAAGCAATTGCAGAATAGGCAGCGTGAAAGCCGCTGTTTTGCCGGTGCCGGTTTGTGCGCCAGCGAGCAGGTCTTTGCCGGTGAGTACGGCGGGAATGGCCTGCACTTGAATGGGGGTGGGTTGGGTGTAGCCGCGGTCGTTAACCGCTTGCACGAGCGAATCTGCCAAGCCTAGCGAGGAAAATGCCATAAAACTCCAATGTCAGTTTTTCGTCTGTCAATTCAGCCTGAATGAATAGGCGTATCTTTGAACAGCGTGCGCATCTCGGTCTCGACCTTGCGCGGTTTTTTAGTCAAAACGGTTTCACAAGCAGCCTGATGGGTAGGCTGGATCAACACGCGGTACTGTCCGGCGGGTATTTCCGCTTCAGGAATCAGCCACGTCTGCTGTGCAGTGGGTGTTTCCGGAATGGCAAATTCCATGACTGCATCTGTCTGCGTGTCACACAAAGTGACGGTCGCCGGAAGGGCAGGCAGTGTGCTATCGGCACGGACTACAACGGCAATGGCATTGCCTCGGTGTCGGATAGTCATGGAGCAAGGTGCTGCGAGGGCTGATGCTGGAGGGCATTTGCGCTCCGGTGCCGCTGGCAGGCGGCGCAGTATAGCCTCCTGTGGAACGAATTGCATGAGGTCGATCACGCCCAAATACTGCGCCACAAACAAGAAGTGATCACTCATTGGCGGGAAGTAAATGGCTTGGCGGCGGAAGTCACCATCTTCCAGCCAAACAGGGTAGGTGGCTTGGAAGCGTTGGGCTTGCGATTGAATGGCAGGAATCATGCGTAGGGCTGTGAGCTGGAAGCTCAGTGCAGTGAGCAACAACAGTATCGCGGTACGCAGCCGCCAGCGCACGGGCAGCCAATACTCAATACAGGCGCAGCCCAGCAGCAGTGTCATCGCCAGCGAATACATTTTGTAGCGTGATTCCAGCGTTCCCTCTGCACCGGCGACGAAACCGCGCGTCATACTGGCGGTGAGTGTGGAAAGCAAAAGGAATAGCAAAATAGCCGTGATAAGTGGATCGCGTTGTCTGTCACGCCACAGCCAGCGAGTGCTCGCCAGCAGCACGATGAAACCTAGAACGGTAGCGATAGTTGTGTGTGCAGTAGAAAAAATTGTGCTGCCCAGAAAAGCGAGAGCAGCAGCAATGATTTGCCAAAAATAATGCGGTTGCCAATGCTGGGCGATATACGAAAGCGTGAGTGGCGATGGTTGCCCTAAAACGCGCTGCGCGATAGTAAAAATAGCAATGGAGCCAATAGCAGCTAGCAGCCAAATGGTTAAACGCAAAAAACGATGCGGCTGTTGTGTATCAAAAAATAAAAATAACGCACCGACTAACCACGCCAACACGCCGTTACCTTGTGAAAAAGTGGCGAGTACAGCAAAGGCTATGGCGAGTGCAAAATTTTTAACGCGCAGCAGTGCAAAAAAAGTAGCGAGTGCAAAAAGAATGACGACTTGATTAGAGATTGCCGTCATGGCTTTGAAGGAACTGTCCCAATAGTACAAATTGAGATAACCCAGCAGCGTGACAGCAAAATAAAAAGGACGACGAGGGCTGTTAATGGCACAGCCCAACAAATAGGCGGTGGCGATGATGATGAGATGCCCGATGATCGTCAGGCCATAAAAACACACTTCACCCAATAGTTGATATTGCAAAAAATAAATCAGATGACTGAATGCGGTGACATGCTCGTTATTGGGATAAAAAAACGCCCCAATTTTTTGTAGTGGTGTTTGTGCTAGCGCAAGTTGTTTGAAAAAACCAAAGACATCGTTGAGATCATCAAACTTGGGTGTGCTATCCGTAAGCCAGCAGGCGAGAAAGAGATAACTCAGTACGCTGGCAGCGGCGAGCACATACCAGCGGCGTGAGTGGAGCAAATTGTCAGAGCAATGCATCAAATAAATCGCGGTGCGCGCTTTTCTAAAAACGCGGTAATGGCTTCGATGTTGTTAGGTGTGCCTACCAGTCGCATCATCGCTGCCAATTCCAATTCGCGTGTTTTTTGAATATGCGCTTGGTGTGCGTGCATCAATAAGCGTTTGGTTTCGCGTAAAGAATCGCGCGGCCATTGTGCTATCTCTGCGGCTTTTTCTTGCGTTTTGGCGAGTAGCACATCATCGGCAAACGCTGCGCGGGCAATACCGGTTTGTACGGCTTTTTCTGCGTTGACCCATTCAGCAGTAAATAACAGTTCAGCCGCTTGTTGATAGCCGATATTGCGTGCCAGTGTGTAGCTGCACGCGGCTTCAGGTACGAGACCGAGATTGACGAAAGGAAAGCGCAATTTTAAGGATTCACCGACATACACCACATCACAGTGCATCAACACGGTAGCACCAAAACCAATAGCAGCACCCTTGGCAGCGGCGAGTAAAGGTTTATCGAGCTGCATCAGTGCGTCCATCATTTGTTCAAACGGTGGTTGCTCGTCAGGTGCGCCTGTTAAATCGGATAAATCCACACCAGAAGAAAAATCTTTGCCGGCGCCGGTAAAAACAATGGCAGAAACGGCATCATTGTTTTTAACTTCGTTGATGGTGTCGCGCAGTAGCAGCCACGCATCGCGGTGGAACGCATTTTTTTTCTCCGGGCGATTAAACGAGATAGTGCAAACGCGTTGGTGAATGTCGCTAATGATGTACTGCGAGTTGCTGCTGCTCATGAAAAATGTCCGTTGTGTAGTTGCGCCAAAATGGTTTCGCGCAGCGTTTCGTGGAGTGGTCGCGTTTGCCAGCCTGTTATGCGGCGAATTTTGTTGTCATCCAACAAGCGTTTGAACGGTACAGGTAATGGCAAACGAAAAAATGGATGCGGTCCGTTAGCGGCAATCCACGCGTCATAAAATTGCCAGAAATCTATGTTATCGCCGCCGATATTAAATGCTTCGCCAATTGCATTGCGATTATCCGTTGCCAATATCGCAGCGCGGGCTAAATCACCGGCATACACCATCGGCAAATTGAGACCAAACGGGTAGGGCGTGACGACTGGCCAGCGCAACAGCCAATCAAACCAATATGAAAAAGAGTTTTGATCAAACGCACCAAAAATGACATAAGGGCGCAGCGTGGTGAGCTGCAATGACCATTCTTGCGCCAATTGCCACGCTTCTTGTTCTGCCATGGCTTTGGAAATGGAATAAATGCTAAAGCGATGGCGTTTGTCTTGTGCGGTGCGCAGCGGCGCCGTTTCATCAACCGCGTGATCGCCAAACACTTTTTGATAAACGCTGGCGGATGACATTGAGACTACACGCGCAACGCCTGCATCTCTGCACGCTTGCAGCGTATTTTTGGTGCCTTCTAAATTTTGACGAATCAGGGCATCGTAATCGCGGTTAAAAGATACTTGTCCTGCATTGGCAATTACTGCATCACAACCTAAAAATGCTTTCGTCATCGCTTCAGTATCGGCGAGATCAGCAATACGCAATTCCACGCCATTGCGTTGCAACTCCGGTACTTTTTCTGGATTGCGCACCACAGCGACCACTTCTTTGTCAGCAGCCAATAATTCACTCACCAAATAGCGGCCGACAAAACCGCTTGCGCCTGTGATGGCAATTTTGTTATGAGTGATTGAGGATGTCGCATCCATTAGCTTTTCTTTCCTGTTATTTATATTGTTATATTTTTTGTGGCGAAAGTAGAAAAGGCCAGTGTGTGCTGACCTTTTCTGTTGCGCTACTTTTATTTGCCAGTGAAAACAGGTTTGCGTTTTTCTTTGAACGCTTTCATGCCTTCTTTTGCGTCAGCCGAAGCGAACACGGGCCAGCCGAGTTGTTCTTCGTTCGCCAGCGCTTCTTTTTCGCTGAGATGTTGTTGGTTTTCACGCAGTGAACGCAAAATCGCTTGCACAGCAATCGGCGCGTTTTCATCCGCAATTTCATGCGCGATTTTCAAACCCGCTTCCAATGCCGTGCCTTTGGCTACTACGCGGTTGATCAAACCCCAGCTCAATGCTTCTTGCGCAGTGATGTGGCGACCGAGCAACAAAATTTCTGCCGCGAGCGCGTAAGGAATTTGACGACGCAGACGAATGGTGGAGCCGCCAAGTGGGAACAGGCCGCGTTTGCACTCGGTAACACCAAAAATTGCGTCTTCTGCAGCGACACGAATATCCGTGCCTTGCAAAATTTCTGTGCCACCAGCCAAAGCGTAACCTTCAACAGCCATCACAATCGGCTTCATCGGTTGGTTGTGACGCAGCAGCGCCTGCCAGTGCAAATCTGGCACTTCTTGCATCATTTTTTGGATCAGTTCCGCGTCGGCATCGCCGTCAGTGCCGGACTTCAAATCCATGCCAGAGCAGAAAGTGTCGCCTTTGCCGGTGAGTACCGCGACGCGCAATTCAGGGTCGCTATCCAGCAGACGCCATGCGCGATACATGCCCACCAACATTTGTGAAGACAGGGCATTTTTTGCTTCTGGGCGATTGAGGGTGACAATCAAAACATGACCGTCTTTTTCTATGGTGCAGTTCTTGGTGCTGATGTCTAATTCAGTTGTCATGGTATTTCCTCAAGTTTAAAGATAATAAAAATTAAAAAAGTTTTGCTGCTTACCAATCGATGTCGTAATCACCAGCAGCAATCAATTCAGCCAGTGCAACTTGATGTTGCGTGCTAGAGCCGAGCGTCAATTCATTTTGTTTGGCCCACAAGGCAAAACGCCACAATGGATAATCGCGATCCACGCCCATGCCGCCGTGCAAATGTTGTGTGGCGTAGCTGGTACGATGTGATGCATCACCGAGCCACATTTTTGCCGCGTGAATTTCTGCGCTGGCATCGTGTCCGTTGACTAAGCGATCAATTGCTTGCAGCGTGACTAACTTCAAACATTTTGCATCCATGTAGCAGTTAGCAACGCGGTGGCCGACTGCTTGGAAAGTGGCAATTTTTACATTGAATTGTTCGCGCTCAGCAGTGTACGCCGCTGTCATCTGCACCATTTTTTCTAATGCGCCCGTTTGGTAAGCGCACAGAGCGAGGGTGTAGTGATCAACAAGAAATTCCACGGCATCACGACCGCCCAATTTCTGAGCCGGCGTGTTGTTAAATTGCACAATAAATTGCGGCTCGTAAGTGGTGGCTTTTAATGCGGTGAGTTTTATGCTGCTGTCTTTGGGATCGACAATAAACAGCGCAACATCATTGCCTTCTTTCGCAACAACCAACATACGCGTGGCAATATTGGCGTAAGGCACGCACAGTTTTGTGCCGTTTAATTTGCCGCCGCTGGCTGCTACTTGTGCATCGTAAGCGTCGTAGCTGTGTTCTTCGTGAAAAGCGGCAGTCAAAACCACTTCACCTGAAGCAACGCCACCCAACGAGGCTTGCAAGGCAGCATCGCCAAATTTTTGCACAGCGAGTGCGGAAACCAGCGAAGGCACAGCAGGAACGGGTGCCAATACACGACCACATTCTTCGAGAAATAAAGCCAATTCGGCAAAACCAAACCCCATGCCGCCGTTATCCGCAGGCACAGCAATGCCGAGCAATCCCGCATCCGCTAATTGCGCCCACAGCGCGCTGTTGTAGCGCTCTTTTGCCCACATATCGTATTGATGCAATTCATCAGCGGTGACTTCATTGCCGAGAATTTCATTCGCCAAATTTTGAATATCTTTTTGTTCGTCAGTTAAACCAAAGTTCATAATTTTTTGCTCCCTATCGATCAAGCGCGCAATGGGCGCGGCATGTTGAGGCCAAAGATGGAAATGATGTCGCGTTGGATTTCGTTCGTGCCGCCACCAAATGTCAGAATTGACAGCGTGCGATACAAACGCTCCAGTTCGCCTTCCAATACGATGGCTTCTGAATGTGAATGCAAAGTAGATGATTGACCGAGAATTTCCATCATATCGCGGCAGGCTTCGATCATGTATTCCGAGCCGTACACTTTGGCAGCAGAAGCTTCCGCCATATCGAGGCCACCTTGTGCAATCGACCACGCTTGTTTGTAGCAAATCAATTTGATGGCTTCAGCGCCAGCGCGCACTTTTGCCAATTTCATTTTCACCCAATCTTGATCGATCAAGCGTTGACCATTAGCGAGTTTGGTTTTTTCTGCGTATTCACACACTTTGCGAAAAATGCCGACGATAGGACCGTGCGTTACCAGTGCCAATCGTTCGCGATTGAGCTGGCTCATGATCACGCCCCAGCCGCGATTTTCTTTGCCGATCATCCACTCTTTTGGCACGCGCACATTTTCATAATAAGTGGCATTGGTGCGCACCGAGCCGAGCGTTTTCACTTGCGTGATGGAAATGCCTGGATGATTCATTGGAATCAAAAACATCGAAATCGAACCGTGTTTGCCTTTTTCTTCGACATCACCTGTGCGGCAAGCGAGCCACACATAGTCAGAAAACTCGGCGAGTGAAGTCCACATTTTTTGACCGTTGATGATGTAGTGGTCATCGCCGTCTTTTACAGCGCGCGTTTTGAGTGAAGCGAGGTCGGTGCCGGAACCTGGTTCGGAGTAACCGATACAAATACAAATTTCGCCAGCGAGAATTTTTGGGATGATTTGTGCTTTTAATTCAGGGCTGCCGAATTGTGCCAGTGCAGGGCCAACCGATTCGGAAGTGAGGAAAGGAAAGGGGAAACCCGCTTTCATGATTTCGGAGAAGAAAATGTATTGCTCGATAGGGGATTTAGCCTGACCGCCGTATTCCTTTTCCCAGCCGAGACCGATCCAGCCGTCGCTGCCGAGTTTTTTCATCGCTGCGCGCCACAGTGGGCCGCCGCCTTCGTGTTTGAAATCCTGATTCAGCTCGGCTTTCAGCTCGGGCGTCATCAGCGTTTTGAAGTAGTCGCGCAGCTGGTGGCGCAGCGCTTCCTGATCGGGGGTAAATGACAGTTGCATAGAGACCTCTAGGTTGTGAAAAGAAAAAGTTGCGTAGTGCGAAATAGGGTGGCTGCAGCGCAGCAAATTGCCGGAGATTCTAGCAGCTCAAGTCCGAGCATGAAGCGTTGTTGAGGTAAATGTTGAGGTAAATACAGGGCTGGTTGCGAACTGTGGGCGTAGCCGCTACCCTGATAGTCAAGTACCGCAGACCATCATAAATATAAAGAAGCGATGTCTCACTTAGCCGAGCAGAGTTCTCCCACCGTTGCAGACGATGATTTGCATGTGCTGAATCCTCTTAATGACTACTACTTCCGACTGCTGTTGGCATTGGCTGCTGTCGGACTTTGTTGCTCAGCTCGCCTTGGAGCAGTTTCACGCAACAGCATTTTTTGGCCATTGTTTGGCTGGCGTATCCACATCTTGTTTATGTTCTCGCCTCGCGCTACTTAGAAAGGCACATGGAAGAAGTGCTGCTCTACGCAGGTTATTGCGATGCTTTTTTAGTGGGGGTGGTAATCGGCGTCATTGATTTTTATCTTCTACCTTCTTTTATGTTTTTTACCTTGGTGCAGTCGCAATCCCTGATCAATAACGGTGTGCGTTATTGGTTGCAAACCGTTGGTGCTGTCGTTATTGGTTTTCTGTTTAGTTTGCTGTTTCACACACAACAGTGGCAATGGCAGGGCAGTGTTAGTGCAGGATTGCCCGCTGTCATTGGTGTCACTATTTATTTTGGCTTGCTGTCTTTCCTGACCTTTCGCCGTACGACAGATTTAAAACAGCAAATAGTTCAAACGGCAGACGACAACCAAAGCATGCGCATGAAGCTATGGAAGTTGTCGCGTTATGTGTCGCCGCAGATTTGGCGCTCGGTTTATTCCGGCAGTGAAGTCAAACTGGAAACCAATCGTAAACGCCTGACGGTATTTTTTTCCGATATCAAAGGTTTTACCGAGCTGTCGGAAAGCTTAGAAGCGGATCAAATGACCGACATGCTCAACCATTATCTGAGCGAGATGTCGCAGATCATTCATAAATACGGCGGCACCATCGACAAGTTTATCGGTGATGCTATCATGGTGTTTTTTGGTGATCCCACCACGCGCGGCGCGCAAACCGATTGCTTGGCGTGTATTTCGATGGCGATCGAAATGAAAAAACATATGCGCATCATGCAAAAACATTGGGGCAGCAAGGGCATAGAAACGCCGTTAGAAATTCGCATGGGCATCAATACAGGTTATTGCACCGTGGGCAACTTCGGTACAGAACAACGCTTGGATTACACCGTGCTCGGCACAGAAGTAAACCTCGCCAGCCGTTTAGAAACAGCTGCACCTGCGGGCGAGATTTTGATCTCACACGAAACTTATTCGCTGATTAAAGACATCGTGTTGTGCGAAGAAAAAGGCACGATCAATGTCAAAGGTTTCAGTCAGCCGGTGCGCGTTTATACCGTGGTGGACTTCCGTAAAAACCTTGGCGCGAAGCAGACCTACTTTGAGCAGCGCGCTGAAGGTTTTTCTATGCACTTGGATTTGGACAAGGTCAAGAATTACGACCGTGATCGCCTGCTCAAGTTTTTATTGAGTGCCGCCACGCGTTTGAAAAACGACCCTCAGCAAAAGTGAGTTGAGCGCCGCTGTTTTCCTTCAAATCCCGATATTTTGTCCGTATTCATGCCGAGATGATCGCCGTACAATGATCTGCAATTCCTCTTATCTATCGAGTTAGCGTCATGCCAGAAGTTGATATCACCGAATCCGCTCAAGATTATCTCGCTGGACTGTTAGAAAAACAGAACGCACCTGGCATCAGCGTGCGTATGTTTGTGAATGATCCAGGCACTTCACGCGCGGAAACTTGTATCGCCTACTGCCGCCCTGGTGAAGAAAAAGAAGGCGACGAATTTATCGAAATGAAACATTTTCGCTGCTATTTCGATGGACGCAGTATCCCGTACCTGAAAGATGCCAAAGTGGATTACTCGCCGGATCGTATGGGCGGGCAGCTCACCATCAAAGCACCGAACGCAAAAATGCCGCAAGTGAGCGATGACAGCCCATTGGCAGATAAAGTGAATTATGTGCTGTACAACGACATCAACCCGCAGTTGGCTGCACACAGTGGTGAAGTGTCTTTGGATCACATGGACGGCAACATCGCTGTGTTGAAATTTGGCGGCGGCTGCCAAGGTTGCGCGTCTGTTGATGTCACACTCAAGCAGGGCGTTGAAACCACGCTGATTGAAAAATTGCCACAGTTAGAAGGCGTGCGCGATGTGACGGATCACACCGATCGCAGTCAGTCTTATTACTAAAACTTTTTTACTGCGAATTTACCCGCCGCCATACACCTGCTTAATCACTTCGCGGCAGGTGCCGGTGCCGGGGAGGCTGATATTTAGTGAGTCGGCAAAATCGAGTGCGCTGGATAAATCTTTTACGGCTACCGCTTTGAAGCCCACCATAATTTCTGCAAAAGTTTTTTCATCGAAACCTTTTTTGGTGTCGTAAAACATTTTCATAGATGGGGTGAGCACGCCGTTGGCGGTGGTAACTTCTTTCAACACATCCAAACTCAAGCCGGATGCTTTGGCGAGTTTCATACCCTCATGCACCGCCATCAATTCCAAATAAGTCATCAAGTTATTGCACAGTTTTAATTTCATGCCGCAACCCAATTCACCGGCGTGTATCACTTTTTCGCCGGATGTCAGCATGAACTTTTCAACCGCAGCAACAATTTCTGCCGCGCCGCCGACCATGTAGCACAATTTTTTAGCTGCCGCGCCGTGTGCGCCGCCGGTGATGGGTGCGTCGATCACCGTCACACCTTTTTGCGCAGCAATCGCGGCGAGTTTGTGAATGGTGTCGAGTTTTACCGTGCTGTGTATCGCAATCACCGCACCATTTTTTGCTGTGTGCAAAATACCTTGTTCGCCTTCCATTACGGCAAAGGTGTCGGCGTCGTCGCGCACGCAGATGCCGATGTAATCCGCGCCTTCGGCAACTTGCGCGGGGCTGCTTGCTACTGTGGCGCCTGCTTTCGCCAATTCTTCGCAGGCTTTGGGGTTGATGTCATAAACCGCGCAGGGGAATTCGCTGCCCGCCAAATGCACCGCCATGGGTTTGCCGATGTTGCCTAAGCCGATAAATCCAACGCGTTGTGTCATCGCAAAACCCTCAATAGCACTCAAAGAGGCCTAACACTAGCGAGCGACAGTAATTTGGTCAAGTGCGCTTTACTATTGTTGTGGAGCTTGGTTAATCTAGGGCGACAATCGCAGTGGTCGTCTGAGTGGACGGTATAGGGGATGAAGGCATGAACAAAGCGACAGGCAAATCGCACGCGCTCAACAGCAATTTAGGGCGTGATTTAGCGCTCCTCAGCCGTGATTTGGGTCGCGGTTTGATGGCGAAAAGTGCGGCGAAAGGGCACAAAGGTTTGAAGCTAAATTGGGATACGGTGTTTCTCAATTTGGATTTTCGCGATGGCTCGCGCATCGTCGATTTGGCGCAGGCCAATGGTTTGACCAAGCAGGCGATGAGTCAGATCGTGGCGGAAATCGAGAAGCAGGGGTACATCATCAAACAAGAAGACCCAGAAGATGGGCGTGCAAAAAAAATTGCCCTCACCGCGCGCGGTAAACAGCTAATACAGGATTCCATGTGCGCCTACGATGAACTGGAAGCCGAATATCAAGCACTGATCGGCGCTGAAAAATTAGCGCAGCTCAAAGCGATTGCGGCCGAGTTGGTAGAAAATAGAGCGCGGCGTTAGGCGATACCTCTGTTAGTCAAAATCAAATTGTGCTTTTAACCACACTGTGCGCCCCGGCTCGTTCACGCGATCCAGTTGATCAAAACCCGCGACCATATCTCCACGACGGCTGATGTGTTCGGCGTAAGTTTTATCGAGAAGATTGTCGATGCCGGTTGTCAGTTGTAAATTCGGCATGACTTTCCAGCCTGCGTTCAATGAGAGCACGCCGAAGCCACGTGTATTGCCAATATCCTGCCCTGCGATGTTGCCTTGGTTGACGCTGACGTGTGTCTGTTTTGCTACTGCACGCCACAAAGCGCCATAAGACCAAGTACCGTCGTCATAATGCAGTCCGAAACGGGCTTCGAGCGGTGGCAACTGCGCCAGCGACTTGTCATCGGTGTCATTTTCGCCACGCACATAGGCGAGGCTCGCATCCACCCTCCAGTTGTCGTTGATTGCATAACCCAGCTCTGCCTCACCGCCCCAACTGTGCGCCTCGATATTGCGGGTGATGGTGGTGGTGCGCCTTCCCATCATGCCCATCGGCTTTACGACACCGGACTGGATCAGCAGGTAATCATCGATGTGGTTGTAGAACGCGGACACACTGCCTGTCCATTGCCCGCGAGCAAACAGATAGCCGAGATCCAGTTGTGTGGTTTTCTCAGGGTCTGCGTTGAAGGCGCTGACGGAATCCGCTGTTTCCTTGGAAATCAGTTCCCAGTAATCGGGGAAACGTTCGCTGCGACCTAGACCGACATAAGCAGTGTCATCCGCAATGTCATGTTCGTAGCGCATGAAGCCGCTGGTTAATTCTTCCACGCGTTCGTCACCGGCTGTCGGGTTCGGTGCGCTCATCATCATGTTCAACATGACGGTTTGGCGCTTGTCTTCGGCATGCCAGTGGTCGTGGCGCAAGCCGCTGATGATGCGTTGCTTGTCGTTGTAATGATGCGTTATCTCACCAAAGACACCCACTTGCTCAACGTTGGCATCTTCCACGCGATCTTTGTCCTGAAAACGCATCATGTCTTGGTTCATGGTCGTGCGGTTGCTGTGCTGGTTTTGTTGCGTATCGCTACCGAAGACCAGTTCTGTGCGCTCGCCGAGCAGTACGGTATTCGCCAAACGAGCGCCCAGCGTTTCACGGTCAGGGTTCATGGCCATGCGCGTTGCCATCATGCCGGTTGGTGTGCGAAGGCTGTAGTTGTCCATTACATGATCGACATAGTTGTAATACGCCTGCACTTCCAGTTTTTTCCAACGCTCGGTGAGATTTTCCTTTATCAACTTGATGCCAAGGTTGTCGCGTTTGAACAGAGAGCCGTCTACACCTCGGTCGGCATAAGCAGCTTCGCCATCGCTGTGCCCCATAGACAACTCCAGTGTGGTGTTCTCGTCTGGTGTCCAACCTGCGGCAGCATTGGCGCTCCAGCGCTGGTACTGAGAATGCACTTTTTTACCATCACCATCGCGGTAGTCGCCTTGGTGAGCGTTGGTAGCTGTGCCGCGTATATAGAAGTCCGGCGTGCCAGCCAGCACGTCGACCATTTCATCGTTGCGATCAAAACTGCCTACTAATGTGCTGATGTGAGCATTGAAGCTCGTCTCTGGCAGGCGTTGGAGCTGGCGCTCAAACAGGATAGTGCCGGCTGAGTTGCCCGGTCCATTGCGTACGGTCTGTGGTCCTTTGATGATGCTGATGCTGTCATAGCTTTCTGGGAACACGTACGCGGTAGGTGGGTCCATGCGACTGCCGCAACCACCGAACAGCATTTCGCCATCCAGTAGGATATTCAGTCGTGATCCGGCCATCCCGCGAAAAACGGGGTCACCATCGGTGCCGCCTTTACGGATGACGCTAAACCCTGGGATTGCCTTCAGATAATCGGCACCATCATGGGCGGGTAGCGGTTGACGTGGCGCTTTGGGGTCTGTCACCACGGTCAGAGGTTTGCTGGTTTTTTCAGCAGTAACCACAACAGTTTTTAAGCGCGTGTTGTCTTGGCTTTCTCCTGCATCTTCATTGGCCAGTACCGGTGCCGTTGCCGTTGCGTACAGGGCGGCGGCCATTGCCAAAGACAGTGTATTTAATCCGCGTTTCATGAACTGTTTTCTCCAGACAGATCTGTATCGGGCGCGGATTCTAGTTGGGAGGAGCGGAGGAAAGAATGCGGCATATTGTCGCAGCGGGATTGTGCGAAACAGTTAAGCCAATTACGCCACTTTGCTGCGTGTTACCAGGTCGTTAATCAGCGGCAGTAATTCTTCCGCGCCATAAGATTGTTGGATATGCGCTGCGTCCACTGCGCCGTACAGCGTGCTGCGATGTTGTGGTTGACGTTGCGCAGCTTTAATCATCGCGTCGAGATTTTCAGGTGAGTTTTCCTGTCCGTGTGTGGCACCGGCAGCGCGAGTGATGCTTTCGTTCATCAGTGTGCCGCCGAGATCATTAACACCAGCGGCGAGGCAGGCAATCACACCTTCATTACCGAGTTTTACCCACGATGCCTGAATATTGTGAATGTGTGGCGACAATACCAAACGCGCTATCGCGTGCATCAAAATCACTTCGCGAAAAGTGGGGCCTTTACGAGCGCGACCGCGCAAATACATCGGCGCTTCTTCTGCTACAAATGGCAATGGTACAAACTCGGTAAAGCCGCCGGTTTTTTTCTGCAAAATCAGCACGCGTAAAAAATGTCGCGCCCAATGTTTATAGTGTTCGATATGACCAAACATAATGGTTGCCGTCGAGCGCAAGCCGACAGCGTGTGCGGCTTCCATGACTTCAAACCATTGCGCCGTATTGATTTTGTCTGGACACAGCGTAGCGCGCACTTCGTCATCGAGAATTTCGGCGGCTGTGCCAGGCAGCGTACCCAGTCCATGTGTTTTTAATGTTGTCAGATAGTCCGTGAGTGGCAATTGCAATGTGGCTGCGCCTTGCCAGATTTCCAGCGGCGAAAAGGCATGGATGTGCATATCGGGTTGAACAGCTTTTACAGCATCGAGAATCTCGATATAGGTATTGCCATCGTAATCAGGATGAATGCCACCTTGCATGCACACTTCGGTTGCGCCGCGTTGCCAACCTTCGATCGTGCGCCGCTGAATTTCTTCCAGAGAAATATCGTAAGGTTTGCCGCGCAAGTTTTCGTGTGTTTTGCCTTTGGAAAAGGCACAGAACTGGCATTTGAAATAGCAGACATTGGTGTAGTTGATGTTGCGATTGACAACATAAGTCACCACATCGCCGTTTAGTTGTTGGCGCAGTGCATCGGCAGCGTGACAAATTGCGCCCACATCATCACCGCGTGCGCGAAACAAACGCACAATGTCTGCTTCACTCGGTGCATTGCCTTGTTGAATTGCATCCAGAATGCCGCGCACATCCTGAGAGGCAGTGCGTGTGCGCACAGGCGTGTGAATCTGTGCCAGCATGTCTGCGGGTGGCGTTTCACTGCTGCCGGTTTTCCAGTGGTCAATGCGCGGAAAGCCATCGCCGTCTGTTTGTTGCAACAGCGGCGTGTGAAAAACCTTGTCTGTCCATTGCTGCCAGTGGCGCACAAAAGCGGGATACACCGTCAGGCGTTCTTGCAAATATTTTCCCGCGTTGGCGGTGGCCTCTGCGAGGTCTTGCAGGTGCGGCCACGGTGCTTCAGGGTTAACGAAATCGGGCGTGAGTGGCGAAACACCGCCCCAGTCATTGATGCCTGCATCAACCAATTTTTCCAGCACTCCCGGCGAAAGATTCGGCGGTGCTTGTATCGCCATCTCGCTGCCAAAAATAATGCGCGCAATAGCTATCGTCCACAGCAAATCTTCTAGATCGGGTTCTGGCGCTTGTGCCATTTTTGTGTCGGGTTTTGCGCGAAAGTTTTGCACGATAATTTCTTGGATATGTCCGTACTGCGCATGCAGGGCTTTGATGGCGAGCAGGGATTCAATGCGCTCGCGTCGCGTTTCACCAATACCGATCAAAATGCCGGTGGTGAACGGAATGTGTTGTTTGCCTGCCTCTTCCAATGTGGCAAGACGCACGGCGGGTTCTTTGTCAGGTGAACCGTAGTGCGGCATACCTTTTTCGCACAAACGCGCCGACAAACTTTCCAGCATGATGCCCATAGATGGTGAAACGCTGCGCAGTTTTTGCATTTCTTCCGCCGTCAGTGTGCCTGGATTAACGTGCGGAAATAATCCGGTTTCTTCGAACACGGCTTTTGCCATATCGAATAAATAATCGACCGTGCTGGCGTAGCCCATTTCATCCAGTGCTTTGCGCGCGGCGTTGTAACGCAACTCCGGTTTTTCGCCCAAAGTGAATAGTGCTTCTTTGCAACCAGCTGTGGCACCAGCGCGGGCAATCTCTAGCACTTGCTCACGCGTCATGTAGGCGGCTTCAATTTTTTTCGGCGTCTGCGCAAAAGTGCAGTAGTGGCAAACATCACGACACAAATGCGTCAGCGGAATAAAAACTTTTTTAGAAAATGAAATGACATTGTGGAAGCCGGCATCGCGCAATTGGCGCGCTTGCGCCATCAATGCTGCGGTGTCATCGCAATCTGTCAGTGATAAAAAGTCTTCAGGTGTGTTCATGTGGTGGCTTAAAAATATTCAGGGAGTGGCAGTGAGCGGCCAATCAAATAATTCGCCGTATTGTTCGAGCCAGAGTGAAAGCTGTGGGCGCGTTCCCGCTGTGCGCATTGACAGCAGTGGCGCAAAATCCTGCCATAAATCAATGTCGCTGCCCAAGCGCGTATTGTAGACAGTTTGCTCGTCGATGCCTTGCATGCGGCAAAAATCACGGTGCGCTGAGTAGCTGTGATGACCGTAGAAAAACTGCATCGTCGTGGGCAGCGTCAATACCATGGCATTGGTACCGTTGCTGTCATTGTCGGGAATCAAGGTGATGGCGGCTGCGTTGTTTTGGTGCGCGAGGATGATGTCATCAATATCGCTACTGGTGGCGAGAGGTAAATCAGCGTGAAGAATAAGGGCTTGTGTTGTGCCGCGCGCGGTGAGTGTGGCAATGGCGGCGGCAATGCCGCTGTTCAGGCAGCGATCCTCGTCCAAATTCAGCACTTCGCAGTGTTGTTGCGCCGCCAACTGTGCAACGTCTGGGCAGCGCGTCACTAGCGTTATACCTTGCACCAAGGTGCTGTGTTTTAGCGTGAGCAGTAAATCGGACAACAAGGCCGCCATCAAACTTTGGCGCGCTTCAACAGGCAGCGTGTGCGCGAGACGGCTCTTGCTACTGCGAAGATCTTTGACGGGGATGATGACTTGCATGCAATGCCTGCAAACCGCGATGGCGAATGAGCTGGCTATGTTGCGGGCTTTTACGGGTGCTGTCGAGTGAATGCGGCGAGTGTGGTCGGAATTGCTAATCGTTTCGTCGCAGTAATTCCTGTACTGTTTGTGCAGGAAATTGATGGGAAACGTGCAGTGATGAAAGCGAAGTTGGGTGTTGGAATCGTGGTGCTGGTGCTTGTCGGTGGCGGCGTGCTGTTGTGGCAGCAATGGCAGCAACAGAGTGAACAAGGATTTTTTCACACCAACGGCAGATTGGAGGCGACGCAAAGCCGTGTCGCGACGCGCATTCCAGGCTTGCTGGCGGAAGTGAAAGTGAAAGAGGGCGACCGCGTGGCAGCAGGGCAAGTACTCGCGGTGTTGGATAGCAAGCCGCTGCAAGCGGAGATCGCCCGCGCCGATGCTGCTATCGCGCAAGCGGGCGATCAAGTGCGCCTCGCGGAAGCACAAATGGTGCAAGCGCAAACCGAGTGCAGTTACGCACGCTCGCAGTTGGGCGCGTGCAGTCACTCAGTAAACAACAATTTGTGTCGCAAGATCAGTTGGACAGCTCGCGCACGCGCGCTGCCAGTTGCGGCTCAGCGGTAGCGGCGGCACAAGCAGGCGTTGAAGCGGCGCGCTCGGCGGGCAAAGTCGCGCAGGCGGGGCGCGACCGTTTGCTGGGAGATCTGGCGGACAGCAGCATCCGTGCGCCGTTCTCTGGCTACATCCTGTATCGTTTGGCGGAAGCGGGTGAAATGATTGCTGCCGGCTCGCCCTTGGTCACTCTGGTCAGCGACAACGAAGTCTATTTGACAGCCTTTTTGCCTGCTGAGGTGGCAGGCAAATTGGCTTTGGGTGACGAAGCGCGCTTGCAGATGGACGCCAAACCGGACGAATGGGTGCCTGCCACAGTGACCTTCGTGGCGGCAGAAGCGGAGTTCACGCCGAAATCGGTGGAAACCGCCAGCGAGCGCAGTAATTTGGTATTTCGCACGCGCATTGGTGTTGATCCGGCGGTGCTGGCACAAAATCCTTGGCTGAAGAGCGGCATGCCCGGCTTGGGTTGGCTGCGTGTCGATAGTGATGCCACTTGGCCTAGTGCACCGTCTCGCTAGGGCATTGCCATGAATACGGTGGCAGCTTCTTCTGCAATAGCCACACTCACCCATGTGCGGCACCGCTATGGCAAGGTAGTCGCGCTGGACGGTGTGGATCTCGCCATTCCCGCTGGTTGTCTGGCGGGCATCATCGGGCCTGATGGTGTCGGAAAATCCACGTTACTTAGTTTGATTGCCGGTGCGCGCCGCGTGCAGAAAGGCAGCGGCATTATTGTGTTGGATGAAGATGTGCGTAGCGCCGCCGCGCGTTCACGCATGTGTCGCCGCATTGCCTATATGCCGCAAGGTTTGGGGAAAAATCTCTATCCCACTTTATCAGTGATGGAAAACATTTGTTTTTTTGCTGATTTGTTTGGTGAAAAAGGTGCAGAGCGCGAAAAGCGCATCGCGCATTTGTTGCAAGCGACAGGCATGGCGCGTTTTGCCGAGAGACCCGCTGCAAAATTATCGGGCGGCATGAAACAAAAACTCAGTTTGTGCTGCTCGTTAATCCACGAACCCGATTTGTTGATTCTGGATGAACCGACAACGGGTGTAGACCCTTTATCACGCCGTCAATTTTGGCAGCTCTTGGATGATTTGCGCGCACAGCGCCCGACGATGTCGATCATTGTTGCAACGGCGTACATGGAAGAAGCTTCCAGCTTTGATTGGCTGGCGATGATGGATGCCGGTCGCGTGTTAGCGCAAGGTTCTCCTGCTGCTTTGTTGCAACAAACCGGCGTGAGCAATCTGGATGCCGCATTTATTCAATTGTTGCCGCCAGAAAAAAGAGAAGGGCATGTCGAACCGGTATTGCCGCCGCTGAAAGACGATCATCAAAACAACATCGTCATCAGTGCGCACAACTTGAGTTGTCGTTTTGGTGATTTTACGGCAGTCGATAACGTCAATTTTGAAATTCATCAAGGTGAGATATTTGGGTTTCTCGGTTCCAATGGTTGTGGCAAAACCACCACGATGAAAATGCTGACGGGATTGTTGCCAGCAACAGCAGGCGAGGCGTTGCTGTTTGGTAAACAGGTAGATGTGGGTGAAATCAGCACGCGGCATCGCATCGGTTATATGTCACAAAGCTTTTCGCTGTATGAAGAACTGAACGTGATACAAAACCTGGAGCTGCACGGGCGTATTTTTGCCATGAGCAGCGAACAGATACGCGCACGCAGTGAAACGCTGTTGCACGATATGCAGCTCTCCGTTTACGCGCAGCAGCCTGCGGGTAGCTTGCCTTTGGGCGTACGTCAGCGTTTATCGTTGGCCGTGGCGGTGATTCACAATCCGGTAATGTTGATTCTGGACGAGCCAACCTCTGGCGTAGACCCCGTAGCGCGCGATAGTTTTTGGGAGTTGTTGATTGATTTGTCGCGCAACCAAGGCGTAACAATTTTTATCACTACGCATTACATGAATGAAGCTGATCGCTGTGACCGTATTTCACTGATGGATGCAGGCAAAGTGCTGGCGTCTGGCAGCCCAGAAAATATTCGTCAGCAATTTTCAGTGCCTACCTTGGAAGATGCGTTTATTCAGGTGTTAGAGCAGGCGCGCCCCGTAGACAGCAAACATCTTGCAGCTATCACGTCTGCTGTAGAAAAAAAATCGTTGGCACAGGTAGCGGAAGGTGGTGATAAATATTTCAGCCTACAGCGCCTCAAAGCCTATGCGCGACGTGAAACACTGGAAATTATGCGTGAACCCATTCGCTTGATGTTTGCCTTTGTCGCGCCGCTGTTTTTGATGATGGTGTTGGGTATGGGGATAAATTTTGATGTCGATAAGTTGGAATTCGCCGTATTGGATCAAGACCACACACCGGCCAGCCGTGAATACATTGATCACTTCAGTGCCAGCGATTATTTTTTCTCGCACGGTGCGCTGAGTAGTTATGCACAGTTGCAAGAAAAACTGGCATCCGGCGAGTTGCTGTTTGCTTTAGAAATTCCTTCCGGTTTTGGAAAAGATTTGGATGCAGGAAAAGAGCCTTCTGTTGCGGTGCAAATCAACGGCAGCTACCCGTTTCGGGCAGAGCGTGCGCGCAGTTATATTCAAGGCATACACCAGCAATACTTGCAGCAATTATTACGCGAGCGTCGTATAAAAATGCCGGAGGAGCCATACCGTTTGGAAACGCGCTTTCAGTACAACCAAGAAATGCTGAGTGCTTACGCCATCGTGCCGTCCATTATTGCAGTGCTGGTGACGATGATTCCCATGATGTTGATGGCTGTGGCTGTGGTGCGTGAAAAAGAGCTCGGTTCTATCATCAATTTTTATGCCACACCCACGCGGCGTTTGGAATTTTTGTGGGGTAAACAGGTGCCGTATGTAGTGATCGCGATGATTAACTTCTTGTGCTTAGTGTTGCTCACGCGCTTTGTGTTTCAAGTGCCACTACTGGGCAGTTTGCCGGTGCTGATGTTTGCCGGTATTTGTTATAGCTGGGTGGCAACATCGTTTGGGTTACTGATTTCTTCTTTTACCCGCACACAAATTGCAGCGCTGTTTGCGGCGTTGATTATCTCGATGATTCCCTCGGTCAATTTTTCTGGCATGTTGAAACCCGTAGCCTCGCTGGAAGGTGGCGCGTACTGGTTCGGCACGTTTTTCTCCACCACCTATTTGCTCAATATCACCGTGGGTACATTTACCAAAGGACTGTATTTTGCTGATTTATGGAAAAATTTCGCGGTGATGGCGGTGCATTTTTCTGTGTTCACGATTGGCAGTGCGCTGTTGTTGCGCAAGCAGGAGGCGTAGCCAGCTATGTGGCACAAAACACTGTGGCGCAGCCTGATCAATATTTATCATCTCGGCATCAAAGAGCTGTGGAGTTTGCGCAGCGATGTGGTGATGTGTGTATTGATTGTGTTGTCGTTCACGATATTCATCATTGTCCCCGCAAAAAATGCTGTGATGGATATGCGCAACGCATCCGTGGCAGTGGTCGATGAAGACAACACGCCGTTGTCGCGCGCAGTATTTTTTGCGTTGCAGCGACCGTATTTCAAACCGCCGGTGTTGTTGGCTGGCAATCAAGCCATTGCGCGTATGGATGACAGCACTTACACCTTCGTGGTGTGGATTCCGCGCCGTTTTGAAGCGGATATCAGCGCAGGCCGTAAACCGGCGCTACAAGTGCTGGTCGATGCTACGGCAATGACGCAAGCAGGCAATGGCGCGGCTTATATTTCGCAAATTCTGGGTGAAACGCTCAAGCACTATTTTCCGCAAGCACAATTTCCGCAGCCCGTAAAAATGGATGTGCGCGTGGCGTTTAACCCCAATCTGCACGGCGGGTGGTTTTTTGGCATTACCAATATGATCAGCATTGTGTCGATGTTGGCGATTGTTTTAACGGGCGCTGCACTGATACGCGAACGCGAGCGCGGCACGGTGGAGCATTTGTTGGTAATGCCGTTGCGCCCCGTGGAAATTGCACTGGGCAAAGTGTGGGCGAACAGCACCGTCATTTTGTTGGGCATGTTTTTTTGTATTCAGTTTGTTATCAAAGCCATACTCGGTATTCCTTTGCAGGGTTCACTGGCTTTGTTTTTATTTGGTGCGGCGCTGTATTTGTTTTCTATTTCTGCGATAGGTGTTTTTTTGGGTACCGTCGCGCGCTCAATGCCACAATTGGGTTTGTTATTTTTGCCGATCGTAATGTTGATCGCCGTGCTGTCTGGCGGTTTAACGCCGTTGGATGTGATGCCCAAACCCATCCATTACTTCATGTTGTTGATTCCATCCTCACACTTCACTAATTTTTCTATTGCTGTTTTATTTCGTAGTGCAGATTTTATGGCGGTGTGGAAACAAATCGCCGCCATGAGCGCCATCGGTGTGTGCTTTTTAACGGGCGCGCTGTTGCGGTTTCGGAGTGTGATTGGGAAGCAGTAAATTTTGTGCATAAAAAATCCCGCACTTGGCGGGATTTTTTTCGTTCCTTGTTACTGAATTATTCAGCCGTTAATGCATTCACGCTTTCCAGCGCATCCACATATTCATTCAACAAGCGCATCACGACTTGTCCGCTTTTTTCCACATGGTTGATTTGACCAACCACTTGACCGACTGGGTTGAATGCCACTTTTTGGCAGTCGCCCACGGCGGCGTATTTGTGGGTACGGCGGATGGCATCGCCCGTCACCAAGCCTTGCAGCGGCATGCCCAGTGGTTTTGGATTGCCGTCGGTTTCCCAAGCGATGGTCCATTCGTTTTTCAGCATACGGCAAGGCTTGCCGGTCCAACTGCGTGAACGCACGGTGTCTTCGGAAGTGGCTTTGAGCAGGGTTTCTTTCTGCGCTGGCTCGGCATCCGCTTCTTCTACGGTCAGCCACAGCGAGCCAGACCACACGCCTTGCGCGCCCATCGCCATCGCCGCCAATACTTGGCGACCGTTGCCGATACCGCCAGCTGCCAACACAGGGGTGTCGCCCACAGCGTCAATGATTTGTGGCCACAACACGATAGAGCCCACATCGCCCGTGTGACCGCCACCTTCGCCGCCTTGCGCGATGATGAAGTCCAAGCCTGCTTTTTTATGGGCAACGGCTTGTTTCACTTTGCCGCACAGCGCGCCGATCAAACGACCCGAATCTTGTACGCGTTTGATGATGTCAGCGGGTGGTGTGCCGAGTGCGTTGGCGATCAAACGGCACTTGGGGCGCTCCATTGCAACATCCACCAACTGTGTGGCGATGGCTTCGTTCCAGCCCAGCAAGCCCATTTTGTCGTTGGCATCGGGCCATGCAGGCACGCCGTGATCAGCCAGCAATTTCTCAGCGAAGTCGCGGTGCTCTTGCGGCACCATGCCTTGCAGCATTTCTTCCAGCTTGGCTGGATCCATTTCGCCCATGCCTTCGTATTCTTGTGGGATAACAATATCCACGCCGTAAACATGATCGCCGATGTGTTGGTCGATCCAGTCCAATTCCTGCTTCAACTGCTCAGGCGAGAAGCCGACAGCGCCGAGTACGCCGAGGCCGCCTGCTTTAGAAACGGCGACGACGACATCGCGGCAATGAGTGAACGCAAAAATAGGCACTTGGATACCCAGTTTTTTCGCAATAGCGGTTTGCATGGTGATGCTCCTGTTGTTGAGAAAAGAAAAGTTGAAAGGAAAAATGAAAAATTGGGGGGAGAATTATGGGGCAGTGCGCGGCAAGCGGCTAGCCCAAAACGCTGCGGAAAATGCCCAAGCGAGCGTTATTCGTGAAAGCTAGGGCGCGAGTCGCTGGATTTGCCAACGATTGCCGAGCTGCTCGTACACAAAGCGATCGTGTAGGCGGCAAGGGCGACCCTGCCAGAACTCGATGCGCGTTGGGATGACACGCCAGCCGCCCCAGTTCTCAGGGCAAGGAATGACGGCATCGCCAAAGCGTTTTTCGATTTCCGCGTAGCCGTTCTCCAGTTGTTCGCGATTACTCAGTGCATGACTTTGCGCGGAAGCCCAAGCGGCGAGCTGGCTGGCGCGTGGTCGGCTGGCAAAATAAGCCTCGTCTTCTGTGCGCGTGGTGCGTTGCACCGTGCCTTGAATAATCGCCTGTCGGCTTTGCGGCAACCATTGAAACAACAGCGACACTTTCGCGTTCGCCACCATATCTTCTGATTTATGACTCTGCAAATTGGTAAAAAAAGTAAAACCAGCATCGTCATAATTTTTTAACAACACGGTGCGCTGTGCAGGCTGACCTTGTGCGTTGATCGTTGCTAACACCATCGCGGTGGGGTCGGGAATCGCTTCATGCTGTGTGGCTTCTTCTAGCCATTTCGCAAATTGCACCAAAGGATTTTTGGCTAAATCACGACGATGCAATTCCGTGTATTGGTATTCGCGACGGATATCGGAAGTTTTCATGTTGGTTGGCCTTCAGGTCTATCACGCCACAGTGTTTTGAATTGTCCTTCGCCACTGGAACCGTCATCGCGGCCGTTGGTGTAGTAGTAAAAAGCCAGTGAGTTGCGCGTGCGATCGGGTGGGCAGGCGAGTGGATCGGGATGGCCGTGAAAAGAGCTGTCTGTCGTATTAAAAATTACGCAGCGATTCAAAATCGGTGACACCTTTTTTTCGCAGCGCGTCATGTCTGTATTCCATAATTCCAAATTGCCGCCCCATGCTTCTTGCCAATCTTCATTGAGATACAACAACACATTCAAACGGCGATCTAATTTTCTGCGTTCATCGCGATTGAAGTCGGCGTGTATATCCAATTTTCCACCAGGCAGAATTTGGTGGAATGCGCCGCCAAAAAAATGTGGATCGGGAATGATGCCTTTGATACCTGTCAGTTTTTCTAAAAAGTCGATAAAAACATGATCGTTAAACAACAGAACCATGTGGCGTGCAAAACCAGAAACGCCTGCGAAATAACTTTCTTGCAGACGCGCTTGTTTCAACACCTGGTGCGGATTATCACGGCGTTGGAAACCTGCAAAATCGCGCGCCGGAAATTCGCGTGCAAGATGTAGTGCAATGTCATCGGGCAATAGGTTGTCGATGACTGCGTGAGGAAAAGGAGCGGCGTTGCGATAGCTTTCCGCTAAAGATTCTGCGCGAGCGTGCAAGCTGGAAGGATCAAAATAAAAAAAAGGGTCTGTGTTCATAAAATTGTCTGTTATTGATCTATTTAAAATACATTTTTTAATCAAATAAATACTTAATTTCTGTCAATAAATTGTGAAATAGCTCGTGTTCCAATGCCCTCGCGGTTCGGTGAATCGCATCTTCCGAATGGTCTGAGGTGCAAAATGAGTGCGTTGAACAAAATAGTAGCAGGTCTGGTTCTGGGAAGCTGTGTGATGGGGGTTCAGGCCCATAAAGCAGACGATATTATCGTGCGTGTAGGAGCTACGAGGGTTACTTTGATCGACAGCATTTCAACGCCGATGCTCAATGACAATGCACTCTATGGCAGTAATGTCAGTATTGATAGCAGTACGCGCTTGGGCGTAACAGCAACTTATATGCTGACGGATAACATCGGTGTGGGCTTGTTGGCTGCTGCACCTTTTCAACATTCGATTCATGGCAATACCAATTTGGGTGCAGCTTTAGGGACGAAAGATCTCGGTAATACGCGGTTACTGCCGCCAACATTAACGGCACAGTATTACTTCAATAATTCCAGCGCATTCACGCCGTATGTGGGCGCGGGTGTGAACTATTCATGGTTTTTTGGTGAAGATGCTGGCGGCGAGTTGAATACCACGCTGGGTGGCGATGTGGATTTGGATATTGATGACTCGTGGGGATGGGCTTTGGAAGCTGGTTTGGATGTTGATTTGGGGGATAACTGGCTGCTGAATGCAGGTGTTTGGTATTTCGGTGTCGACACCGAGGCAACTTACAAAGTAAAAAGTGGTGCGTTGGCTGGTTCTAAAGTAGAAGCCAATGTGGATGCCGATGTGTGGGTTTACATGGCGAGTATCGGCTATCGGTTTTAACATAGCGGGATGATTGATCCCGCACTCGATAAGCAATACATGGAACACGCGCTGAGCTTGGCTCGGCGCGCTGCTGTTTGCGGTGAAGTGCCGGTGGGCGCTGTGTTGGTGCGCGACGGCGAAATTATCGGTGAAGGATTTAATTGCCCGATCAGCACGCAAGACCCGACTGCGCACGCTGAAATCATGGCGCTGCGCGATGCAGCAAAACGCGTTGATAACTATCGGCTACTCAATACCACGCTCTATGTCACGGTCGAACCTTGCACGATGTGCGCTGGTGCTTTGGTACATGCACGCGTCGCGCGCGTGGTGTATGGCACAACCGAACCCAAAGCCGGCGTAGTAGAAAGTCAGATGAATTTATTTGCCGCGCCGCACTTCAATCATTTAGTGCGTTGTGAAGGTGGTGTGTTGCAAGATGAATGTGCAGAAGTGATGCGCGAGTTTTTTCGCAGTCGTCGTTCGAGTTAATTGCCCGACGACTCATTCTTCATTTCTTCTCGCTCTTCATTTCTTCCAATACGGTGCTGCGCTTTTTCTCAAGGCGCGCTAAATCTTCCTGCAAGAAAAACGCTTCATCACCTTGCGCTGTTTCCAGAGAGGTTTTGATGGTTTTTATTTTTTCGTCGATAACGGCTAAACCTTCAGCAAAGCGTTCGCT
Organism: Pseudomonadales bacterium; assembly: GCA_041395665.1. Classification (NCBI taxonomy): domain Bacteria; kingdom Pseudomonadati; phylum Pseudomonadota; class Gammaproteobacteria; order Pseudomonadales; species Pseudomonadales bacterium. Next base: position 380,085 of record JAWLAB010000003.1, on the reverse strand, counting down.
GTTGGGTTTGCGCTGTCGCAGGGCTTGCATTTTTTCGAGTGCAGCTTGCGCGGCAGCAGTGGGAGATGTTGTGGGTTGATCCAGCGCGGCGAGTTTTTTGCGCACTTCATCCACTTTGAAGCGCATGTCTTCGCGCCGTGCCGACAGCGCTGGTACTTGCTCCGGCGTTTTTTTCTCTGCCTCACGCACTTTGACTTCGGCGCGCTCGAAGCGCTCTAAGGCTGAAGCTAAAGTTTTCTCCAGTTTTTCGCGCAATAACTCTGGCGTTTGCTGTGCAGCTTGTTCGTAGGCGCGCTGTTTTTCCTGCGCTAATTGCAGGGCGGCGGCAATGGAATCTGCTTTTTCGCTGGCGATTTTGCGGCGCATAATTTTATTTTCGTTTTGTTTTTGCAAACGCGCGTTGCGGCGTTGGAAGCGTTCACGCGATAAATCCGCTTTCACTCGTACTTCCGTTTTTGTCGGTTTTTGCAGTACTGCAGGCACCATTTCTATGCAATTCACAGGGCAGGGTGCAACACACAATTCGCAGCCGGTGCAAATATCGCTGACGATGGTGTGCATCAATTTTGCTGCACCGAGGATGGCATCCACAGGGCAAGCCTGAATACATTTGGTGCAGCCGATACATTCGGGTTCGCGAATAAAAGCGACTTCCAATTGCGCAGGTTCCTCGCCGTGTGTGGTGTCAAGTGGAACAACAGGGCGATCCAATAACTGTGCTAGTTTCTGAATGCCTTCAGCACCGCCCGGAGGGCATTTGTTAATGGCATCACCCGCAGCGATGGCTTCCGCATAAGGGCGACAACCTTGGTAACCACATTTTGTGCATTGTGTTTGTGGCAAGATGGCATCAATTTTGTCGGCGAGCGTGAGATTTACAGTGGGAATTAAAGAGCTACTCATCACGGTAACTCCCAATGATCACTCAAACGCCCGATTGCGTTATGCACGGCAGTTTCTACGCGCAAAATGCGACTGCCCAACCAAAGCGGTTGACAGCCGATCTCTAAAATTTGTGTGCGTTCTTCGTCAGTAAATCCACCTTCAGGACCAATCAATAAAGCAATGGGTTTTTGCGGCGTAAGTGATGGTGTGGCGCGCGGCGAAAAAGGATCTGCCAAAACGCCAGTGTGTGTGGTGAGTAGTGTCGGTAATTGTGTGTCTAACACTTCGCGAAATGTGCGATGCAAGTGCACGGTGGGCAATGCCGTGTCGCGCGCCTGCGTCAAGCCATCCAATAAACGATGGTGAATGCTGTCGGGCGTGAGTTCTGGCGTTTGCCAAAAACTGTTTTCCACTTTTTTGCTGTGAAATAAATGAATATTTTTTACGCCTAAGCTGGTGACATCACGCAACAAGCGACCCAGCATGCGCGGGCGCGGCAGTGCGAGAAAAAGTGTGATCGCCAGTGGTGCAGGAGGTGCTTGGTTGAGCTGCACATCGTACAGTGCGACTTCAGCGGCTTTGCCTTGCTGTGTGATGGTTTGAATACTAGCGCTACCCATCTTGCCGTTGAGTAATCCCACTTTGAGTGTGTCGCCCAGCTTGCTTTTGAGAATGCTGGTGATATGCAGCGCGCGCGCATCACGCAAAACACATTGCGAGGTAGCGGTGAAATCGCTTTCTGTCAGCAAAATAAGGTTCACGGGATTGAATGGCGCAGTATTGCAAAGGGCTTTCCATTATACGGGTGGTGCGTGTTTTTGCTGATAAAATATGGGCTGTTTTGCGTGAGAGAGCATCGTTGTGGAAATTGCTTGTTTAGACCTTGAAGGTGTATTGGTTCCAGAAATTTGGATTGCCTTTGCCGAGCACACGGGCATCGATGAACTGCGTGCCACCACGCGCGATATTCCCGATTACGATGTGTTAATGCAGCAGCGCTTGCGTTTGTTGGATCAGCACGGTTATGGCTTGCCGCAAATTCAAGCAGTGATTGCGCAATTACAACCACTGCCGGGCGCGGTGGAGTTTGTCACTTGGCTGCGTGAACGATTCCAAGTGGCAATTATCTCCGATACTTTTTATCAATTTGCGCAGCCTTTGATGCGGCAGTTGGGTTATCCCTTGTTGTTTTGTCACAACTTAGAAGTGGATGACAAAGGGCATGTGGTGGATTATCACATTCGTCAACGCAACCCGAAACGCCAAACGATTGTCGCGCTAAAAAGTTTGTACTACCGCACGATTGCGGCAGGTGATTCGTATAACGATACCGGCATGTTGTCCGAAGCGGATGCAGGTATCTTGTTTCATGCGCCTGACAATGTGATTCGTGAATTTCCGCAATTCCCTGCCGTGCACAGTTACGAAGCGTTGAAAAAGGAATTTATAAAAGCCAGCAGTCGTTCACTTGAATTGTGAGTAAGCACAATGTATTGCGTGGTGCGCTTTTTCTCGCTGCCACCGCATTTTGCTATGCCATTACGGGTGTGCTGGTACGCTTGGTCTCCACGCAATTGGACAATAACGCCACGGTATTTTGGCGCAATCTAACGGGGTTGCTGTTTTTACTGCCTTGGTTGTTGCGTCAGATGCGTCACGGCATTGCGCCGCTCAAAACTGACATGATGCACTGGCATGTAATACGAACAGTTGTCGGTTTAACGGCGATGTATTTGTATTTTTATTCGCTGGCACATTTTTCGTTGGCAGATGCGATGTTGTTTGTGTATTCCGCTCCCGTCATTGTGCCGCTGTTGGCGCATTGGTTTTTGGGTGAAGCGATAACAGCACGAATTTATGCGGTGGTTCTTGTCGGTTTGGCAGGTGTGACTTTAGTGTTGAAGCCTGGCGGCGAACATTTTTATTGGATGGCGCCTGTCGGTTTGTCTTGCACTTTGTTTACCGCATTGGCATTTGTTTCGGTGCGCAAATTGTCGGTGAGTGAACCGCCGATGCGCGTGGTGTTTTATTTCACTTTGCTCAGCACAATCATTTCAGCGTTGCCATTTTTTTGGCATCCGCAGTGGCCAGATGCGCGCGGTTGGTTGCTATTAGTGGGCATTGGCGGCGTGAATACATTAGCGCAGTGGTTGATGTCTTTGGCTTACGGTTCTGCGCCCGCCGCGCAAATTGCGCCAGTCAGTTATCTCACTGTGCTGTTGGCGGGTGTTTGGGGTTGGTTGCTGTGGGGCGAAGTGCCAGATGCGTATGCCATTGGAGGCACGGTTTTAATTTTTGCATCGGCACTGTTGGTGATGCGGCAGGGAAAAGCGGTCGAAGCCCCAGCGCAGGTTTAAGCCGCTCAGAGTCCCAGTCGTCCTAGCGTTTCAATGATTTCACGCAGAACCGCCGCCGCTTTCGGATGATCAATTTCCAATTCCTCTAGCAATACATTGGCAGAGTCATGCAGCGATGGATCACCTTTGCCGGTGGCGATGTGGCGTTGTAAATCTGCCATGAGTTGCTGTTGTTGCGGGCTGACCTCGCTGGAGGCAAAGGTCTCGTGCAGGCGAGTCATCAGGTTTTCAAGTTGTTGCTTAGGCATAAGGCACCTCGTTCTTCGCTCTTTTAGCGGATGATGGAAACTTCCCTCGAAGTTTAACGCTTTGTTGGCTCAACATGGCGCGACGCTATCGGCTAGAATCTACACCGAGTGTTTTTGGATCAATAGAAAGGACGGTCGATGAAAGTTATCCCTATGCGCGACTACCCGCAGGATGTTGCTGACAACTTCCTCAGTGGCATCAACTTTGTGCGCGAAATGCGTTTGAATGACCCCGCACAATTTGCCCTGTTGATGAACCGCACCCAGTTCATTGAATTAGTACAAGAAGAAGCCATCATTAACGCTGGCGAAATGGATAGCCGCTATTTCTTTTTATTGAAAGGGCAGTTATCTGTTTATGCAGACAGTCAGCACCGCGATCGTGAATTAAATAAAATCACACCAGGACAGAGCTTTGGTGCGCTGTCGATTATTTGTCATCAGCCGCGCACTGCGACGGTGGCCGTAACACCCGGTTGCTCTGGTGCGTTGTTGATTGCGGTAGATCTCGCCGGTTTAGGGGATTTGCTGGATTTTTCGACTTTTAATCTCACCACCAAGTTGTCTTTGTATCGTACAGTGGTGAATAACACGCGCTGGCAGCTGGAAGTGTATCGTATGGATTTTCCGACGCATCCGCTGACACAAAAAAGCAAAGAAGTGGAAATTTTTATCGGCAAAAAAATGACCGAACAAGAGTTGCAGAGTTTGGAGCGCCAGATCATGCAGCTCACCGCGCTGATTTCTGAATGGAATCACGAATTGATTGCAAGAGAGCCTAAACCGCAGGACAGAGGCGCAGCGATCTAGTTCGTATTGTTGTGGTATTGAGGCAGACTTATGCCTCGTAGCACCAAAGTGATATTGCAGCGCTTGAGCGATTGTTCCGATCATCCTTGGTTTGATCGTACAAATGACCACGATTTGGCAATTTTGGATGCCAAGAACTGCTCACTGTTTCCTCCTCACAACGAAGCGCAAGCCCAAGGCTTGCTCGCGCTGGGCGGCGATTTGTCGGTAGCGCGCTTGCTCGCAGCGTATCAGCAAGGTATTTTTCCTTGGTACGGCGAAGGTGAGCCGATCAAATGGTGGTCGCCCGATCCGCGCAGCGTTTTTCTCACGGGCAATATTCAAATCAACCGCAGCTTGCGTCGTGCATTGCGCGGCAAGCATTGGCATCTCACGGTGGATCAGGATTTTGCAGGCGTGATTCGTGGCTGCGCAGAGCCGCGCGATGCGAACGATGGCACTTGGTTGGTGCCGGATATGATCGATGCCTACTGTGCGTTACATCGCGCTGGCTACGCGCACAGTGTGGAAGTCTGGGAGGGCGAGCGTTTGGTCGGCGGGATTTATGGCGTGGCGATCGGGCGTTTGTTTTGTGGTGAGTCCATGTTTTGCCGCGAGAGCGGAGCGTCGAAACTGGCGTTTGCAGCATTGGGAATGTTATTGGCAGAGCTGGGCTTTCCGCTGTTGGATTCACAGGTGCTCAATCACCACACCGCATCATTGGGCGCGTTGCAGATTTGGCGCGACAACTATTTGGCTCTCATCGAATCATTAACCGCTCAAGAAGGCTACTTGGGCAGTTGGGCGCCTTTCTCAGCCAAGCTGATTCAACCCTGCAGAACTTGAGATAGCGCAAATTTCTGTGCAGATATCAACAATGGCAGCGAAACTACTGCAAATGTGAGGTTTCCAGTAGCAGCTGTAACCGTTATCATTTCGCACCTGTTTTTTACACGATGTTTACCCACCGTCCGTCTTGTCACTGGGTGGCAAACGGTTATTAGAGAGAGAAGCCTGATGTCCAATATCACGGTTGAGCGTGTTCTTGAAGTTCACCACTGGAATGACACTTTGTTCAGTTTCAAATGCACGCGTGAAGACGGGTTGCGTTTTATCAACGGCCAATTTGTGATGATCGGCTTGGAGGTCGAAGGCCGACCGCTACTGCGCGCCTACAGTATCGTCAGTGCCAATTACGAGCCTTATTTAGAATTTCTCAGCATTAAAGTGCCAGACGGCCCGCTGACTTCGCGCCTACAGAACATCAAAGTGGGTGACTCTGTGTTGGTGAGCAAAAAACCTACCGGCACCTTGGTGCAAGACAACCTCGTGCCAGGCAAACACCTGTATCTGTTCTCAACCGGAACAGGCTTGGCGCCGTTTATGTCCATCATCAAAGACCCAGAAGTCTATGAGCGCTATGACAAAGTGATCCTGACCCACGGTGTGCGTTGGGTAAGTGAGTTGGCGTACTACGACTACATCACCAAAGAACTGCAAGAAAATGATTTGGCGATTTGGTGAAAGAAAAATTGATTTACTACCCAACAGTAACGCGCGAGCCTTTCCGCAACCAAGGCCGTCTAACGGATTTGATTGTGAGCGGTAAGTTGTCGGCCGATATTGGTTTGCCACAGATCAATCCACAAGATGACCGCGCTCTGATGTGTGGCAGTCCTGCATTGTTGGTGGACCTGTGCAATGTACTCAACGGCTTGGGCTTGAAAGAGTCTCCTCGTATGGGCGAGCCTGGCGACTACGCGATTGAGCGTGCTTTCGTCGAAAAATAATTCGCAGCGTTTAGGAAAGCTTGGCAGGATCCGTGTGCCGTTGTTACAGTGTAACGACAGTACACGGATCCTTTTTTGTGTCAGGGAAATATCATGCTAAAAAAATTACAAAGTCTCTCGCTGGGTTGGAAATTGGTGCTGATACAGATGGCGTGTATCAGTGTGACAGTGACTGTTGTGTCGCTATTGGCGACTTACGCTTACAACACTTATGTCAGCGAAAGTATTTTGCGCGATCGCAGTTATGTGGCAACGATCGCCGCTAATCAAGCGGTATTGAAAACGCAATTCATGAAAACACAAGCGCAATGGCGCGCAGCTAGTCCACAAGTGACAGAAGCTGTGCACAGTGGCGTGATGACTGCTGAACAGCAAACGGCTTTGCAACTGCAGGCCAATGAAAATGTATTGTTGTTACTGCTCAATAGCAGTAAGCCAATTCTTGCTTCAGGCAATCTTTCTGAGCGTATGTTGGCAATTGCGGCACAAACGCAATTGAGCAGCGATGAACCATTGATATTACCGATGCCTGCTGTGGCGGGTAATGATGAAGGCGTGTTGGTATTGGCGCCGGTTGTTGTGTCTGGTGTGCGTGTGGCTGTATTGATGCAAGGGGCGCTTTTGGCAGCGCAATTTCCTGTGGATATTGCAGATCAAGTGCGTGTAGAAACAGAAGCGCAGTGGCAAGCGCGAGTCATGGTTTCAAATTTTGGTGTGGCGCGTTTGCAGCACTATAACAACAACAAAGACCAAGCCGTTTACGGTGCAGCTACACCTTTAAGAACGCTAAATTTTCCGTGGCTTGTTGTCGCTGAAGTGAATAAAGCGAATGCGGATATGCCTTACGAATACATACAAATCCTCATCACACTGGTGTCGCTGATTCCTGGATTTTTTATTTATTTAGGCACTTATCTCATTTCAAAACGCATTTTGGTACGACCTATTCGAGCATTGATTGATGCCGCACAGGACTTGCATCAAGGGCAAGGTGATTTTACGCGCCGTTTGAAAAAAACCACCAATGATGAATTGGGTGAATTAGCTGATGCTTTTAATGCATTTATCAGTAAGCAGCAGTCGGTGTTGTTGCAAGTGAATGACACCATTGATCATTTAAGTACTGGTGTGAGCCATATTTTAAATAGTGCAGCGGATGTCAGTCATAGTGCGAGCGAACAAGCAGCTAGCGTGGAAGAAACTTCTGCTGCTCTGGAGCAAATGAGCGTGACCATTGCGCGCAATGCAGACAATGCGCGTGCTACCGAGCAAATCGCCTCGCAGTCTGCCGACAATGTACGCTCCAGCAGCCATGTAGTGGGGCAGGCAGTTGTTGAGATGAAAAAAATCGCAGAAAAAATTCTGTTGATTGATGAAATTGCACACACCACGAATTTGTTGGCATTGAACGCAGAAATTGAAGCGGCGCGCGCGGGTGAACACGGTCGCGGCTTCGCGGTGGTGGCGGGTGAAGTGAGAAAGCTGGCCGAGCGCAGTAAAGAAACGGCGTATGAAATCAGTGATCTTTCAACCAATGTTATGCAGGTGGCAGAAAAGGCATCAGCTATTCTCGATGAAATAGTGCCGCAAGTTGTACAAACCTCTGAATTGGTGCGCGAAATCACCAATGCTTCTGAAGAACAGCAGAGTGGTGTCGAGCAAATCACTATCGCGGTTACGCAGATAGAGAGCTCAACGCATAAAAGCGCAGAAACTTCTGAAGTGCTGTCTCAATCAGTGCAAGAAATGAACGAAAAAATTCAGCGCCTCAGGGATCAGGCTTTGTTTTTCAAATTAAAGTAGCTATTTATGCTGGTTAATTTCTTTTATACGCTAAAAAATGCCGGTGTTCCTGTATCTATTAAGGAGTTGCTGGTTCTGCTGGAGGCGCTTGAGAATCATCTGGCTTTTGCCAACATGGATGATTTTTATATTTTGGCGCGCACCTGTTTGGTGAAAGACGAAAAATACTTTGATCGCTTCGATCAAGCTTTCGGTCGCTATTTCAAAGATATGCAAACGGTTGATGATTTAATTTCAGTCATGATTCCTGATGAATGGCTGCGGCAGCAATTTGAAAAAAACCTCAGCGAAGAGGAAAAGAAGCAGATTCAGTCTTTGGGCGGTTTAGAGAAGCTGATTGAAGAATTCAAAAAGCGCCTCGCCGAACAAAAAGAGCGCCATGAAGGTGGCAATAAATGGATAGGCACAGGTGGCACTTCGCCGTTTGGTAATAATGGTTACAACCCAGAAGGGATTCGCGTGGGTGGTGAGAGTAAGAATCGCCGCGCAGTGAAAGTGTGGGAGAAACGGCAATTCCGTGATTTGGATGATTCAACGGAAATAGGCTCGCGCAATATCAAAGTGGCATTAAAGCGTTTGCGAAAATTTGCGCGCCAAGGCGCTAACGAAGAATTGGATATTGATGACACCATTCGCTCAACCGCACGCAACGCAGGTTTGTTGGATATTCGTATGGTGCCGGAGCGGCATAACGCGGTGAAGGTACTGATGTTTTTTGATATCGGCGGTTCGATGGATCCGCACATCGAAATGTGCGAGGAATTATTTTCTGCCGTGCGCTCTGAGTTCAAACATCTGGAATACTTTTATTTTCACAATTTTATTTATGACTTTGTGTGGAAAAATAATGTGCGCCGCTTTTCGGAAAAAACAGCGGTGTTGGATGTGATGCATAAATACGCGGCAGATTACAAAGTAGTATTTGTCGGCGATGCCAGTATGGCGCCTTATGAAATCACCCATATCGGCGGCAATATCGAGTATCACAATGAAGAAGCCGGCGCGGTGTGGATGCAGCGCATGGCAGAAACCTATCCCAAATTGGTGTGGTTAAACCCGATGCCAGAGGAGTATTGGCCGCGCACGCACAGTATCAAGTTGGTGTGCGACTTGGTGGAGAATCGTATGTTTCCGCTGACGATCTCTGGTCTTGATCGCGCCATGGCGTATTTGTCGAAATAGTTTATGCTCAGTTATCAACACGGTTTTCATGCAGGCAATGTGGCGGATGTGTTGAAGCACGCAGTGCTTTGTTATGTGTTGGATTATCTGCTGCAGAAGGACAAGCCGCTGTATTTTCACGATATGCACGCCGGTCGCGGGCTTTACGATTTAACGCATCCTATCGCACAAAAAACTAGCGAATACCGTGATGGCATTGAAACACTGTGGCGTACGGCGAGTAGTGCGCCTGCTGCGTTAACGCCGTATTTGCAGGCGTTGCGTGCTTTTAACGAAGGCGGGCATTTGCGCTACTACGCGGGTTCTTTGTTGTTAGCGCAGAAAATGTTGCGCGGCAGTGATCGACTGTTTGCTTCGGAATTGCATCCACAGGAATACGCATCGCTCGCCGAAAACTGCAAACATTTTTCCAATGTGCGCGTGCAAAAAACGAACGGTTACGCGGCACTAAAAGCGGCATTGCCACCGAAAGAGCGGCGCGGTGTGGTGTTGTTGGATCCCAGCTATGAAACGATGGGTGAAGAGGCGGCGATTATTCAAGCGCTAGACGATGCATTAAAACGCTTTGCAACAGGCGTGTATTTAGTTTGGTATCCCGTGGTAGAAGCGAAGCGCGCAGAAAAAATGATTAAAAAAATTGCCGCATTGCCGATGAAAAGTTTGCTGAAAATTGAGTGGTTAACACGAGAGCCTAACGGCGCAGGGATGGCAGGCAGCGGGATGTTAGTGATCAACCCGCCGTGGCCGCTGGCGGCCGCTATGCGAGAGACCTTGCCGTGGTTAGCAAAACACCTTCGCCGGAGAGTGGCAGTTATTGTGTAGATTTTTTGTTGGAAGCCGCTTGAATTTTTCTGACCAGCTCATCGTGCGCTGTATCAATTCGCTTTCATCCAAAGTCGTCAACTGACGATTCTCAGGAGGCGTTTTCCGCCTACCCACACATCAACACCGCGAGCCGCTGCTGGTGTAAACCAGTGACGGCATCGTGTAGCGGTTGTGCGCACAGTGTGTCGATGCGCCAGCGGTGATATCCGCCTGTTTGCCAATTTCTAAACTGCCGATTAACTGTTCCATACCCAATGCGCGCGCGCCGTTGATGGTGGCCATGCGCACCGCGGCGTGTGCGGGCAGCGCGGTAGCATCATTGGCAACGGCTTTTGCTAGCAGTGCAGCCGTACGCAATTCAGCAAACAAATCGAGATCATCATTACTGGCCGCGCCGTCAGTGCCTAACGCAACATTGATATTGTTTTTTTGCAGCGTATCGACAAGACAAAAACCGCTAGCCAATTTCAAATTGGATTCAGGGCAGTGAATGACATGGCAGCCGTGACTGCTGATCGTTTGTATGTCGGCGTCGTTAAGCGCTGTCATGTGTACGCATTGCGTGCGCGGTGTCAGGGCGCCTAATTTGCGCAGCCGTTCAATCGGGCGCATGCCAATTTCTTGCACGGAACTTTCCACTTCAAACGCCGTTTCGTGCAAATGAATTTGAATACCGGCATCCAACTCGTCGGCCAGCATCACTACTTTTTCAATACTGGCATCATCCACCGTGTAAGGAGCGTGTGGACCAAAAGCAATTTTGATGCGATCGGAATCGCGATACAGATCGTGTAGTGCCAAACCTTTTGAGATGTACTCCTGTGAGCCTGATCCCCAGTTCGATGGAAATTTGAAAATAGGAAAACTGAGTTGGCAGCGCATACCGCTACTTTGCACAGCGCGCGCAGTGGCTTCAGGAAAAAAATACATATCACTGAAACAAGTGGTACCGCTTTTAATCATTTCGCCGATGGCTAATTGTGCGCCATCAAATACAAAAGCATCGCTGACCCATTGCGCTTCGGTCGGCCAAATGTGATCGTTGAGCCAATCCATTAACGCTAAATCATTGGCATAACCGCGCAATAAACTCATGGCAGCGTGACCGTGTGCATTGATCAAGCCGGGCAACACAATGTGTTGATCTAGTTCGATGGCGGTGACATCCGCATATTTTTTTTCTGCTTCAAGGCGCGGCAATAAATCCGTAATAACGCCATTGGTAATAGCGATGCTGTAATTTTCCAGCACGCAATTTTCTGGGATGACAGGAATCAAATAGCGGCAGTGAAGGAGGGTGTTGATCATGAATATGCTGTCTATTGTTAGGTTGAGGACGATTGTGAAGTAGTAGGCTCAAAATCATCAGGTAGGTACGGGTTTTGCGATTTTTTTTGCTTAGCTTTTTTTTCTTTCTTGGGGTTCGCTGATTTTATTTTTTTTCGTGGTTTTGGCAAGGCAACGGCTAGTATCAAAGCAATACTTGCATTGACAATGCCCATAAAAGCAATTGGTTTGCCTATTTCGTGGATAATTTCGCGCCAGCGCTCTCTGTCTTCTGCCGCTTTGTGTAGCGTCACAACAAAAGACGGGACTATGTTTTGCTCAGAACCGTCAGGCATTTTTTGTGTGAGAAAGTAGGGTGTGAAAAAAATGCTGATTGCCACAGAAATTAATAAAAAACGCAGCGGCCGCCACAAGCCGCGCAGAATCATGCTGGTAAACAGCACTATGCCGAGGGCGCTAGCGAGGTAGACCATTTTGGCGAGTTCAATATCGGCAGCGGTCATAGTTTTTGCTCCAACTTTTGGTTGTTGACACGCACGGCAAACATTTCGCTATCGGGCAGTGGTGGAATCTGCAAATAAAATCCCTGCTCGTTGATAGCGGCTAATACAGTTTCTGCATTGGCGCGTGCCAGTTTGCGTGTGGGTTCTAAATTCAAAATCATAGCGCTTTCTGGTTTGCCAAAACGCGCTAACAAAACTTCGGGTACGCGAGCGAGACCTTCTTTTCGATCGACGAACAAGTAAAGGCCTTCTTCGCGCGGACTGCGGAATATTTCAATCAAGCGACTCATTATTTAACTCCAAGCGCGCATTTCATCTAACCATGCTGCGCCTACGATATTTTTGCGCCAGCCTTGAAAGCGGCTGGGCAGCGCTGTTTCATCGAGTGGGCGTTGCGCGAGATAGTGTCTGACGGTTTGTTCCATTTCTAGTTTTTTGGCGAGCAACTCAGGCGGAAGCTGCAAACCGTTGGCAATTTGTTCGGTGAGTGCGCGCAGTTTTTTTACATACTCGTTTTCTGCCTTGCTGAGCGGCAGAGGTAATTCTGGATGGGCAAGATCGTTCGGCGTTTTCTGCGCTAGTTGCAATAACTGCGCGCCAAATTGACGCACGGCCGAAGGATGCAAGCCGTCCATGCTATACAGTGCCGCTACTTGTGCCGGTGGGCGTTGTGCGAGCGCCAGCAGTGCAAAATCTTTGGCGATGTGATTACGCGCTTTGTTGTGCTGTCGCGCCAGCGCATCGCGCCCTAAGACTAAATGCCAAAGTCGCTGCTGCTCGCTGGGATTTAATCGCCAAGCGTTATTGATTTTTTCCCAGTTGTAGTTGGTGGTGCGCAACTCTCGGCAGCGCTCTTGCTGGCGTGTATTTTCTTCCGCAGCCCAATCGCAGCGCTGCAATTGTGTTAATGAGGCTTGCAGTGATTGATATAACGCAGGCAAATACAGCACATCGAGACAGGCGTAATGCAATTGTTCGGCGCTGAGTGGGCGAGCGAGCCAATCGGATCGACATTGTTCTTTGGAAAGCTCGATGCCTAACAGTTCTTGCACTAATTTGCTGTAACCCACCGATGCACCATAACCACAAAATGCAGCGGCGATTTGCGTATCAAATAAAGGCGCGGGAAATACACCGAGCAGTTGCTCAAAAACTTCTAAATCTTCGCTGGCGGCGTGAATAATTTTTGTGATGTGTGGCGCGGTGAGAATGGCGTGCAGAGATGAAAAATCATCAATGCACAATACATCGATCAACCAGCATTGCTTGCCATCACTGATTTGCATCAATGCAGGGATGGGATAAAAAGTATCGACACGAATAAATTCTGTGTCTACGCCCAACACTTTTGCGTGCTGCCAACTCTCTGCTGCTTGCGTCAGTTCACTGTTGCTGGCGATGTAGTAGCAATCATCAGCAATGGATTTCATATTTGTGTGCGACCGGATAAGGCGTGCGACAGCGTGCCGCCATCGACAAATTCCAACTCGCCGCCCAGCGGCACGCCGTGTGCAATGCGCGTACAACGAATGGACAGCGCACGCGCGCGGTCAGCGATGTAGTGCGCGGTGGCTTCGCCTTCGAGTGTGGCGTTGGTTGCCAAAATTAATTCGTCGGCCGGCTCTTGTTCGAGGCGTTGCATCAGCTGTGGAATGCCGATGTCAGTGGGGCCGATGCCATCAATCGGTGACAACTTGCCGTGCAAAACAAAATATAGGCCGCTAAAAGTGCCTGCTGTTTCAATCGCCAGCGCATCAATAGGTGTTTCGACCACGCACAACTGTTTGCGATTGCGGCGCGGATTGCTGCAAATTTCACACAGTGTTTGCTCGGTGAGCGTGCGGCATTCGCTGCACTGCCCAACATTTTCCAGTGCGCGCTCTAAAGTTTTAGCGGTTTTAAGTGCGTTGTCGCGGCGATGCTGCAATAACTGAAACGCCATGCGTTGTGCGGATTTTGGGCCGACGCCAGGCAAGCAGCGCAGCGCGTTAATCAATTCATCAATCAGTGGGCTGAATGACACGTACAAAAACAAAATTACGCGCAAACATCCGCAAGATCAGCGGAAGTATCTTGCAAGCGCACCGCGAGAATTCGTGCGACAGATTTCATCACCAGCAAGGCAATATCAGGGCGTTGTCTTTCCAGTGTGCCGTAAATGGCGCGTTGAAAGCTGGCAACGGTGGAAGGGATTTGTGCGCGAATACTGGCGGAGCGTTTGCGATCCGACAGCAGTGCCATTTCGCCGATCACATCCGAAGTGACAAATTCGCTGAGCACGGTTTCTTCACCGCCGAGTACGCTCATTTTGATGGCTTCTAACGCGCCAGAAATCACAATAGAAACGGTATCGGCTGGCGAGCCTTCGCTGTAAAGCACATCGCCTGCTTTTAAATCCATCATGTGCAAACGCGGAGCGATATGCGCGAACTGTTCGTCATCGAGCAACTTAAATAAAGGGCAGTCACGAACAATTTTTAATGAATCCATAACACGCTCTCGCTCCTGTTTTTTTTGTGGATTAGGCAGATTTCAGCAACAGTTGCACGCTGCTGTCAGTGGCGAGTAATTCGCCCAGTTGCGCCAATTGTTGGCTGCCACCACCCATTTGGATTTCCATTTGTTTGAACCATAAATAGTAGCGGTGCAATGGGTATTCCACATCACAGCCGATGCCGCCGTGCAAATGTTGTGCGGTGTGTGCTACGCGGTGACCGCCGATAGCAGACCACCATTTTGCGGTGTGCACTTCTGCGCGTGCGTCGATATTTTCTGACAACTTCCACAGCGCTTCGAAATACGCAGAGCGCATGCATTCGATGTCGATATAAGCATCCGCGCACTTCATGGTGGTGTTTTGGAAGCTAGAAATGGTGGTGCCAAATTGTTTGCGTTCGGCGGTGTATTCCGCTGTGCGGCGCAGGGCTTCTTCGGTGATGCCGATCATTGTCGCGCAGCTGGCGATGCTGGCGTGCTCGACGATAAACGCCAACACATCCGCGCCGCCCAATTTTTCTGCTTTCGCGTTGTTGAGTTGCAAGTTGTACAGCGGCTCGTGGTTGGTGCTGTCCACATATTCCGCTTTTACGCCATCGTTAGGTTCTACCAAGAACACAGCTTTGCCGTCGGCGGTATCAGCTGCGACCAAAATCACCGCCGCTTGCGCTGCGTAAGGTACGCACAGGCGTTCGCCAGAAATCACCCACGCTCCCGCTTGTTGTTCGGCGTGGCAGGCAGGGCGCATCGCAGCCACCATGGATTCTTCTGCAATCGCTGCTGTCAAAATCGCTTCGCCGCTAGCGAGTGCTGGCAGGTATTTTTTCTGCTGGGCTTCCGTGCCGAAGCGCGCCAGAGGCAAGCCGCCGAGTACCAAGCTAGGCAACAAGGGAATCGGCGCAACAAAGCGACCTTGCTCTTCAAGAATTTGGCAGACTTCGATAAAACCGAAGCCCGTGCCATCGCAAGACTCAGGAACAGCCGTACCGAGCAGGCCGGATTCCGCAAACAACTGCCACAGGCTCTGGCTGTACAGCTCGCCGCCCTTGCTAAATTGCATCAAGAACTCATCGCCGCAGTTCTCGCGCAGAATTTGGTTAGCCAGCTCACGAATCTGGGTCTGTTCTTCGGTAAAGGTGAAATCCATGCTAACAACCTCGCTGGTCATGGCTTTGCTGAAAATAAGGCGCGCATTTTGCCACAGACCGTCTAATCTGTGGCTGCTTGTTTGGTGAAGATGGGTGCGTGTTTTACGGTTTCCGTCCATTGCAACCACGGCTACAATGCGCCTCTCGAATTTCAGGTTGTTTCTCAGAGGTTGTGTCATGCAGGTAGATGAGTCGCAAGAAGTTAAGGCGCTGCGCCAAGAATTGCGCGCGTATTTCGCCAAGGTGATGACACCAGAAGTGAAAGAAGGCTGTCACGCCAAGGAGAGCGGTCAGTTCTACCGTGATGCCGTGCGCCAAATCGGCAAAGACGGCTGGTTGGCGATCGGCTGGCCGAAAGAGTACGGCGGTCAAGGGCGCGGTCAGGCAGAGCAGCTCGCGCTGTTGGAAGAAGCCTACATCGCCGGTGCGCCAATTCCTTTCGTGACTTTGGGCACCGTTGGCCCCGCGTTGATGGAGCACGGCTCCGAAGAAATGAAGCAGTTTTATCTGCCAAAAATTGCGGGCGGTGAAATCCATTTTGCCATCGGCTACACCGAGCCAGGTGCAGGTACGGATTTGGCATCGCTCACTACATCCGCCGTGATTGAAGGCGATGAGTTGGTGATCAACGGCACTAAAGTTTTCACTTCCGGTGCAGATAACGCCGACTATATTTGGCTCGCCGCGCGCACCGATAAAGACGCGCCGAAGCACAAAGGCATCAGCATGATTATCGTGCCGACCAACGCGAAAGGTTTTTCCTTCGCGCACATTAAAACCGTGGGCGATGTGCCGACTTGCATGAGCTATTACGACAATGTGCGCGTGCCGCTCACCAATGTTGTTGGCAAATTGAATAAAGGTTGGAATCTCATCACTTCACAGTTGAACCACGAACGCGTGGGTTTGGCGGCGATTGGTGTGTGGACGCAGCGCGACTTCCAATTCTTCCTCGATTGGACGCGCGAAGAACAAGCCAGTGGTAACCGCGTGATCGACGAGCCGTGGGTGCAATCCAATATCGCGGAATGCTACGCGCGTTTGAAAGCCATGCGCATCGTTGTTGCGCGCATGATGTGGCAGTTGAGTAAAGGCGCGCCAGACCCTGCTTATGCTTCTGCCATGAAAGTATATGTGACGGAAACTTCGATTGAATGCTATCGCTTGATGATGGATGTAGTCGGTGCCGCCGGTTTGATTCGCCGCCGTCAATCACATACCGTGGTGGAAGGGCGTTTGGAAGAAGGCTTCCGCAAATGTCAGACCATGACATTCGGTGGCGGCGTGAACGAAGTGCAGCGTGAATTGATTGCGATGTTCGGTTTGAAAATGTCGCGTGCCGCACGCGGGTAATTTTTCTTTGTCGCAAAGAATAAGCCCGCTGTGTGCGGGCTTTTTTGTGAACCGGTGATTTGAAAAGTTAAATATCCAAAACACGACTAGGAGTGTTGAGCAAACATTATTCAGTAAAACTGAGATTGTGATAAGTTTTTTTCATATTTACTTCATGTTGGATCAACAGGTGATCGCGTTGTATGTGGCGAAAAACCTGTAGCAGTAGCGCAGTAATTACTAGTAAATCCAGTAGAATCAGCGGTCTTGTCAGAGGATCATCTGTTGTGGCAATGAAGTTCTCAGGCCAAGAACCTGTAATGCCGTAGAAATAAATTATATTCAGGTTGTAGAGCGCTACCAACCAAGCTAAAAGCGAAAAAAACTGACGATCAAACACCACTAATACCGATGCGAGTAATAGAGCCATATGCAAGTGATTTTCATGGACACCTGTGTTGAAGATAAAGTAGAAGACATATGCCGCAGTAGAGTAGAAGAGTAATCTTTTAGCATCGGCAGGTAATCGTATATGGCGCCAGAGCAGATAGAAGAAGCTGCCCCAAAAAAATAGCTTCGACAATATATAGCGCAGCGTTGACAGGCCGCCGGAGGATATATACAGCATTTTTTTCACTTCTGTGTAGGTCATGAGCGCAGCTTGTTCATCTCCATTGTGTTGTAACGAATCCATTGCTGCACGCCAAGCATGAATATCGATAATTTCGTTGACGAACCCGTTGATGTTCATAGCATTTGCACTAAAGTCATTTGTATTCAAAGCTAGCCGCAATGAGGTGATCAATTCCTTATAACCAAATAGCCACACTATAGTTCCCACAACCAGAACAGGTGGCAACAGTACGGCAGTAATTTTTTGCCAATGGTAGTGGTGTACATGAATATGTTGTCAACACGCAACCATGACGAACGGGGCCATAATCAGAGGTTGCCATTTTATGAATATAGCCATCGAGTAAAACAATAAAAACCAAGTGAATTGTTGTCTGTATAGACAGAAGCACGCCGCTAGTATGAAAGGTGCTACGAGAATATCCAGATAAGCAAGACCGACTACTGCGATAAAATTGCCAGCGAGGAAGATTGTTGTCAGTCGCAAGTCTCTGCTCCAGTAGCAGTAAATAATTGACGAAAGAAGCAGAAACCCTGTCAGTGTAAGCTTTACTACTATGCTGCCGTGAAACCCCCAGTTTTTTAGAGCCTGATCGCCAGCCCAAAGCAACACAGCAGACAACGGAGGGTAGTTGTCGCCAACAATTGATGCATAGCCTGCAAAAGGCCCTTGTTGCTGAGTGGTATAAATCCATTTTAGCCAGTGAAAATACATGTCTGGCGTACCTGAGCTGCCGATCATGGTCAGGCCGAAAAAAACAGCAACATTAAAGTGAGCAAACAGGCAGCAGAGCTAAAAAAACGGACAGAATGAAACGATCGCATAATCCAATTGTTCGTTAAAAATGCTTTTTATATGATATTGGCCGGAGTCGGGGTCAGAGCTCCATCATTGTATAGATAGAAGGAAACTGAGCGCGTGCCTTATTTGCAAACAACGAAGACAAAAATCTGTGGCATCACTTCTATTGATGATGCACAAGCCGCCGCAGCCGCCGGTGTGGATGCCATCGGCTTGGTGTTTTATGCCAAGAGTTCGCGCTGTGTGACGGTGGCGCAAGCAGCTGACATCGCGCGTGCGGTGGGGCCATTCGTCACCACGGTCGGTTTGTTTGTGGATGCAGCGCGTGGTTGATGCTTTCTTCGCTGTGGAGAAGCCCGCCGCGTGCGGGCTTTTTTATTTATGGCAAACGGTGCTACTCTCGTACTCAACCTAACTCGGTAATTTACTAATAGAGGTTAGTGCTATGCGAGATGTTCAGCGCCTTTTAACAGCTGCTGTTTTTTTATTCTGTGCAGCATCCCTTCAGGCTGCTCCTGGCGATCTAGATACTAATTTTGGTGTGGGCGGTGGTGTCACTACGCTAGTGGGCGGTGGGTACGATGGCGCTCGTACGGTAGTTCAGCGATCAGATGCAAAGCTGGTAGCTGGAGGGTACAGTTACAACGGCAGTAACTACGATTTTGCCTTGGCTCGTTACAACACAGATGGCTCGTTGGATAGTGGTTTTGGAGTGGGAGGCAAAGTGAATACCGCTATTGGCTCCAGCAACGATGCCGCTTTTTCGATGGCTCAGCAAACGGATAATAAACTGGTGTTAGCTGGATATAGCTACAACGGCGGTACCAGCTACAACTTCGCCTTAGCGCGCTACAACGAAGATGGTTCACTCGATAGCAGCTTTGGTACGGGAGGCATTGTTACCACGGCAATGAGTTCAAGTGATGACTCATCTTATTCTGTGATTCAACAAACAGATGGCAAGTTGGTAGTAGCGGGATATGCTCGCGTTGGGAGTAGCTACCGCTTTGCTTTAGCGCGATATAACACGGATGGTTCGTTGGACAGCGGTTTTGGCACTGGAGGTAAAGTTTTTACGGCAGTAGGAGGAACTTACGCCTTTATTTTATCTGTCATCCAGCAGACAGATGGCAAGCTGGTAGCAACGGGTTATGTCCATAACGGCAGCAATTACGACTTTGGCTTGGTGCGCTACAACACGGATGGCACGCTAGACACCAGTTTTGGTGTGGGTGGTGTGGTTCTCACAGCGGTAGGAACAAGTCAGGATTATCCTTTTTCAGTGATCCAGCAGGCAGATGGTAAGTTAGTGGCGGCCGGATATAGTTACAGCGGTAGTAACAATGATTTTGCTTTGGTGCGCTACAACACGGATGGTTCACTGGATAGCAGTTTCGGCACTGGCGGCAAGGTAACCTCTGCCGTAGGGGCAGGTCACGATTACATCTATTCAGTGATTCAGCAGGCAAATGGCAAGTTGGCGGCTGCGGGATACAGTACAAACGCCGGTGTCGACAGCTTCGCCTTGGCGCTCTATAACACGGATGGTTCACTGGATAGTGGTTTTGGTGCTGGTGGTATTGTTACCACAGCCGTGGGTTCTAGTGCGCAAGCATTCTCAATCATTCAGCAAACGGATGGAAAACTCGTTGCGGCAGGGTATGGCACTACCGGTAGCAACGAAGGTTTTACTTTGGTGCGCTACGAAAGCCAAGCCGACACAGATGCCGACGGTGTTTTTGATGATGCCGACAATTGCCCAACGGTACCCAATCCAACCCAAACCGATACGGATGGGGATGGTATCGGTGATGCTTGCGATACGCCGATCAACCATGCCGCCGAGCTGGGTACTTTCCACGGTGCTGTGCGAGCAGACATGCTGGGTTCAACGGTAGCCTATGTGGGTGACTTTGATGGTGACGGTTATGGTGACTACGCCATTGCCACCCCTGGTTACGATGTAGTGCCTACAGCCATCCGCGCATTGCGTGACGCCGGTCGCGTGCAGGTGATCTCCGGTGCAACTGGCACACCGTTGGCAACGCTGGTTGGAGCCGCGACAAGAGAGGGCGTGGGTACAGCCATAGCGGGCAACGCCGATATCGACGGTGACGGCACGATGGATGTGGTCGTCGGCGCGCCATTAGCCGCCAACGGTGCTGGCGCCAAAATGATGGGTAAAGTCACCATCATCTATGGCTGCAATACCCCAAGCTGCGTACCAATGGCGCAGGACATTTACGGCACGACCGCCAGAACGCTGTTTGGTTCAGCGGTAGCGCTGGGTGATGTCGATGGCGATGGCCTTGCTGATATTGTGGTCGGCGAACCGTCGGCCACGCATGTCAACGCCCCGTCGCTGAAGAAAGTGGGGCGCGTGACCGTGTACTCTGGCGCAGACCTGTCCGTGATCGGTACACCGTATTACGGCACAGCAGCCAGTGCGCACGCCGGTTCTGCTATTGCACTGGGCGACTTTGATGGCAATGGCATTTTAGATATTGCCGTCGGTGCGCCGAGCGAAAGCGCCCTCAGCAACGGTAAAAAACTGACAGCAGCGGGCAGCGTAACGGTATACAGCGCAGGCAACCCAACGCCGCTCTACAAACAGTACGGCCAAGCGGCCGTTGACAACTTTGGCAGCGCACTGGCATCCGGTGGTGATATTGATGGCGACGGCACTCACGACATCGTGGTGGGCGTACCGAAGCTTGACCATCCCACTAACAGAAGGCTCAAAGATGTAGGCGGCTTCGTGGTGCTGTACGGCAGCCACAGCGCTACCTACACCCGCGGCGGCAATACGCTTGGCAGAGAAGTGCGTTCAGCCTTCGGCTCTGCCGTCGCCTTGGCGGATGTTGACGGTGACGGCACGGCAGACATCGTTGCCAGCGCCCCGAAAGCCGCTAACCCCAGAGCCTTCCCGCGCCCTGTGGCTGGTGCAGGTAGCGTGGCTGTTTGGGCGGGTGGCGCAGAGCCATTCGTGCAGCTGGGTACTACTCGTTACGGCAAGGTGAGTGGTGATGTGTACGGCACATCCGTTGCGGCGGGTGATATTAGTGGGGACGGCAAAGCGGATCTGGTGATTGGCATCCCAGGTGTGGATGTCAGCGTGATGCTCAATGGCAGACTGAGGCCGCAGAAAGACGCCGGTAGCGTGTTGGTACTCAACGCCACGGCGTTGTGATCTACAAATAATTTAATGAGAATGGTGCTGTGCTTGCTTCATCAACTTCTATTTCTACTGCACGAGTAAAAATCTGCGGCATCACTTCTATTGATGACGCACAAGCCGCCACAGTCGCCGGTGCAAATGCCATCGGCTTGGTGTTTTACGCCAACAGTTCGCGCTGCGTGACGGTGGCGCAAGCGGCAGACATTGCGCGTGCGGTGGGCCATTCGTCACCACCGTGGGTTTGTTTGTGGATGCAGCGCGCGAAGAAATTGAAGCGGTACTGCAAGCCGTGCCTTTGCAGCTATTGCAATTTCACGGTCAGGAAACGCCAGCGTTTTGCGCATCATTTAACCGCCCGTTTATCAAAGCGATACGCATGGCAGATGGCGTGGATGTGCTGACTGCCGATCGCGAATACGCGGCAGCGGGCGCGCTGGGTTTGTTGTTGGACAGCTATAGCCCTGCAGCAGCGGGCGGCACGGGTGAAACCTTCGGCTGGGAGCGCATTCCTGCCAATCTGCAACTGCCGTTAATTTTGGCGGGCGGCTTGTCACCAGAGAATGTGGGCGTAGCCGTTGCACAGGTAAAACCTTACGCGGTGGATGTGAGCAGCGGCGTTGAAACTGCCCCTGGGCGCAAGGATTCCGCTAGAATGGCCGCCTTTGTACGCGCCGCACATGCAGCGGTGCGGTAATCGGAGCCTTGTTGTGACATCCCCCCAAAATATTGATTTTTCTACTTTTCCTGATGCGCACGGCCATTTTGGTCAGTTCGGCGGTCAGTTTGTTTCTGAGACTTTAATGGCGGCTGTGAGCGAGCTGGAAAAAAGCTACATGCAGTTGCGCAACGATCCAGAATTCCTCGCCGAATTTGATCATGACATGGCGCACTATGTCGGTCGTCCGTCGCCACTGTATTTCGCCGAGCGTTGGAGCCGTGAGTTGGGCGGCGCGCGCATTTTTCTCAAGCGCGAAGATTTGAATCACACCGGCGCGCACAAAATTAACAACACCATCGGTCAAGCGTTGTTGGCAAAACGCTCCGGCAAAACACGCATCATCGCGGAAACGGGCGCAGGTCAGCACGGCGTAGCGACAGCAACAGTAGCTGCGCGTCTCGGCATGGAATGCGTGGTCTACATGGGCGAGGACGATATCAAACGGCAAACGCTGAATGTGTACCGCATGAAGCTGTTGGGCGCGACGGTGAAATCGGTCACTTCCGGTTCGCGCACTTTGAAAGATGCGTTGAACGAAGCGATGCGCGATTGGGTGACGAATGTCGATAACACTTTTTACATCATCGGCACGGCAGCAGGCCCGCATCCGTACCCAATGTTGGTGCGCGATTTTCAATCCATCATCGGTCGCGAAGCGCGCCGTCAATGTTTGGAACAAACGGGAAAATTACCGAACGCGGTTGTTGCTTGCGTGGGCGGCGGCTCTAACGCGATTGGTTTATTTCATCCGTTTTTAGCGGATGAAAGTGTGGCGATGTACGGTGTAGAAGCGGGCGGTGATGGCATCGAAACTGGTCGTCACGCAGCAACTTTATCGGCAGGTCGCCCCGGTGTGTTGCACGGCAATCGCACTTATTTGATAGATGATAACAGCGGTCAAATCATCGACACACATTCTGTTTCTGCAGGTTTAGATTATCCGGGCGTAGGCCCTGAGCATTCGTGGTTGAAAGATATTGGTCGCGCGCAATATGTGGCGATTAATGACAACGAAGCGCTGGCAGGTTTTCGTCGCTTGACGCAAATCGAAGGCATCATGCCGGCGTTGGAATCCAGTCACGCCGTTGCCTACGCGGAAAAATTAGCGCCTACGATGACGCCAGACGATGTAATCGTTGTCTGTTTGTCTGGTCGTGGTGATAAAGATATTCACACCATTGCCGCCATCGACGGCATTAAAGTTTGAGGGCGCAGTTGTGAGTCGTGCTGTTGTGAATCGAATTGCGTCATGTATGCAACAACTGAAAACTGCTCAACGCAAAGCGTTGATTCCTTATATCGTTGCAGGTGACCCGAATGCCGCAACCACGCTCGCCACGCTGCACGCGATGGTGAAAGAGGGTGCAGATATTTTGGAAATCGGCGTGCCATTTTCTGATCCAATGGCAGAAGGTCCGGTGATTCAAAAAGGTCACGAGCGCGCGCTGGCGAGCGGGATGTCACTGCATCAAGTCTTGGATTTAGTAAAAGATTTTCGCAAAACCGATGACAAAACACCGATTGTGTTGATGGGCTATGCCAATCCGATTGAGCGCATGGGTTATGCCGCGTTTGCGGATGCGGCGAGTGCTGCCGGCGTGGACGGTTTGTTGACTGTCGATATTCCACCGGAAGAAGCGCACGATTTGAATGCAGAATTAAAACGCGTCGGTATCGACAATATTTTTCTGCTCGCACCCACTACAACAGATGCGCGTGCAAAACATATTTGCGAACTGGCAACGGGCTATTTGTACTATGTGTCGCTGAAAGGCGTAACCGGTGCAGGCAATTTAGATACTGATGAAGTGCGTGCAAAATTGACGCAGTTTCGCGGTTATACCTCGCTGCCGCTGTGTGTGGGTTTTGGTATTAAAGATGCGGCTTCTGCGCGCGCAATTTCCGAAGCGACCGATGGTGTGGTTGTCGGCAGTGTGTTGGTGAATGCGATGGCAGAAACAGGTGAAAAATCTGTCGCTGCGGTTGCCAGTATCATTGCTGATATTCGTCGTGCAATCTAAGAAATATTTTTAGTAAAGAACTAAGCAATAAAGTAACCAAGGAGAGCGTTCATGAGTTGGCTTGAGAAATTGGTTCCGACCGTTGTTCGATCTGAGAAACGCGCACAAGGTAGCAGCAGCGCAATTCCTGAAGGTCTGTGGAAAAAATGCCCCAAGTGCGAAGCAGTGTTGTATCGCCCTGAATTGGAACGCTCTTTGGATGTTTGTCCGAAATGCGATCACCACATGCGCATCGGTGCGCGCACGCGTTTGGATTGGTTTTTGGATGAAAACGGCAGAGAAGAATTGGCAACCGAAGTGGAGCCGATTGATCGTCTGAAATTCAAAGATGTCAAAAAATACAAAGACCGTTTGAGTGCGGCACAAAAAGAAACCGGCGAAAAAGATGCGTTGATTGCTTTCAAAGGTACAGTGAACGGTTTGCCGGTTGTCGTCGCTGCGTTTGAATTTGCATTTCACGGCGGCTCGATGGGCTATGCAGTGGGTGAAAAATTTACCCGCGCTGCAACTTTAGCGTTGAACGAAAAAATCCCCTTCATTTGTTTTTCCGCAACGGGCGGCGCGCGTATGCAAGAGGCGTTAATTTCGCTGATGCAGATGGCGAAAACCAGCGCAGTCATCGAACGCATGAAGCAGCAAGGCGTGCCGTATATTTCGGTGATGACGGACCCTGTTTACGGTGGTGTTTCTGCGAGCCTTGCGCTGTTAGGTGATCTCAATATCGCGGAACCTGGTGCGCGTGCAGGTTTTGCCGGTCCTGGCATCATCGAACAAACCATTCGTCAAAAATTGCCAAAAGGCTTTCAGCGCAGTGAATTTTTGTTGGATCACGGTGCCATCGACATGATCGTGCATCGCAAAGACATGCGCGATAAGTTATCCAGTTTGCTCGCGCGCCTCACGCATCAACCTGCTGTGGTCAGTGCCAGCGCGTGAGCGCGAGATTCACTACGCTCGCTGAATGGTTGCAGTGGCAGGAAACGCTGCATCCATCCACCATTGACCTCGGTCTTTCTCGTATTCGCCAAGTGGCTACACGGCTGTTGGGCGAAAACTTTCCCACGCAACAACCGTTCACGATTACGGTGGGCGGCACCAACGGCAAAGGCTCATGTGTCACCACACTCACTGCTTTGTTGCATAGCTTAGGCAAGCGCGTCGGCAGTTTTACCTCGCCGCATTTATTTCGCTACAACGAACGCATTCGCATTGATGGCGCGGAAGTGTCAAATGCGGATTTGTGCGAAGCTTTTGCTGCAATAGACGCTGCACGCGCTGAAATCAGTCTCACTTATTTTGAATTCAACGCACTGGCGGCATTTTGGCTATTCAAAAAATATCGCGTGGATGTGCAAGTGTTGGAAGTGGGTTTGGGTGGTCGTTTAGATGCTGTGAATCTGTTGGATGCCGATATTGCCGTGATCACCAATATTGCTTTGGATCATGTCGATTGGTTGGGCGATACCCGCGAAAAAATTGGTGCAGAAAAAGCGGGTATTTTGCGCGCCAACGGCAAGCTGGTGTATGGCGAAGTGGGTATGCCAGCGAGTATTCAAGCTATCTGCAATGATTTACAAGTTGATATTAAAAAAATAGAGAGTGATTTTGGTTTTGTTGCGCAAGATGAAAACTTTCGGTGGCAGGGTATTGATGCACAAAACAATGCAGTAACACTGCATGCAAAAACGCCGTCGCTGCCACTGCCGAGTGTGGCTTGCGCTTTGCAGGTGTTGGCTTGGCTAGAGTATTGGGATGAAGAAAAGTTTTCTGCAACGCTGCCGAATATTTCCCTCGCGGGTCGTATGCAGAAAATTACTTGGCAGGGCAGACAGTGGATTTTGGATGTCGCGCACAATGAAGCGGGCGCGCAGTACTTGGCGCAACGCTTACAGCAAGAAGACGAAATAGCAGTAAATTTGATTTTTTCTGCGATGGCCGATAAAGACATTGCAGCGGTACTTGCTGCGTTAAAACCGGTTATAGCGCAGTGCGTGTTATTTCCTTTGCAAGATAATGCTAGAGCTGCTTCTTTATTGCAGCTGCGAGAAGCGGCGTTGGCTGCTGGCATTCATTCAGAAAAAATTATTTGCGTTGATGACGAGAAAAAAGCGATTACTTGTACAGAGCAGCAAGTGGCTGATATGCCAATGTTGGTGTGCGGTTCGTTTTTTACCGTCGCAGCTGTGATGGACTATTTGAGATGAAAGAAGTAAATACGAAAACCAGTAAAGCGTGGTTGTTTTATGTCCCACCGCTCGCGATTGGTTTGTATTTATTGGCGCTGTGTCTGTTCGTGATGTTTTCTCGCCTGACTTATCCCTACGAATTGGAGTGGATGGAAGGCGCAATGTTTCAAGTGGTGATGCGCGTAGTCGATGGACTGCCGATATACACCACCCCCAGCATGGATTATGTACCGCCTTTATACGCGCCGCTGTATTTTTATGTGGCGGCATTGGCGACAAAAGTCATGGGAGAAGGTCTGCCGGCTCTGCGTTTGGTGTCACTGTTGGCTTCACTGGGAACGGTGACTTGTGTTGGTTATGCGGTATGGCTGCTGACGCGATCTCGCTTGTCTGTATTACTCAGTGTGTGCTGTTGGGCTGCACTCTACGCTTTAGTCGGTAGTTATTACGATGCTGCTCGGTTAGATAGTTTGTGGGCTTTTTGGCTTACGGGAGCATCAACTTGCTTGATTACTTTTTCTCAGCAGCAGAAAAAAATCTTCTTATATCTTATGGTGCTTTTATTGTTGTTGGCTGTCTTTACCAAGCAGACAACGCTATCCATGCTGCCATTTTTCTTTCTTGCGCTGTGGCTATTTTCTGATTTTAGAACAGCTTTTCTTGCTGGTTTAACGCTATCTATATTGATTGGGGCTGCATTATGTTTGTTGCAATGGCAAACAAAGGGCCTGTTCTATTTTTATACGATGGAGATGGCGAGAGCGCATAAGTTTATTCAAGGTGTTCCCATGAATTTTTTGCATGGCGATATGTTGACGGGTGTGCCTATCTATCTTGGTTTGTGTGCAAGTTTTATTTTGATGGGCAAGAAAACTGCTAGACAGCGTTGTGCTTGGTTGTCGTTGTTTTCTGGTTTTTTTCTGATGAGCTTGTTGTCACGCTGGTATTCTGGTGGTTGGATCAATGTGTTACTGGCTTTTCATCAGCTCATTGTCGTGATATCGGTGGCGGGTTTTTGGTTGGTAGTAAAAAGCCTGAGTGGTGTGCAGAGCCCATGGGTAAGAAATACTTTTTTAGGCTTGATGAGTGTCTTGTTAACTTTGAATATGGCAAGAGCTTGGATTCATCCCAATTATTTTTTGCCAACAGAAGCAGATCGCGCGTGCGGTGATAGTGTGGTTGCAGTGTTGAAGCAAGCGCCGGGAGATCGTGTTTGCGTCTCCAAGCATACCTATCTGGCTTTTTTGGCAGATAAAAAAAGCTGCGCACATGAAGCGTGGGGAATTGATGTGATGAACGGTAGTAGTCATCAGTTCGCAGAGCAATTACAGCAAGATGTGAAGCAACAATTACTCAGCGGTCACTATTCACTATTGCTATTGGATAATGACAGGCAGTTTAAAGACTACGATGTGCATTGGAATCAACTACCGTATACCGCGACGGATGTCGATTGCCCGACTAGCGCTTTTTTCCCTAAATTGCTGGGGCCTCGTCCTATGCACTGGTTGCGCTACAACGGAAAAAGTATGGATGATCAACGCTCAAAAGAACGCAAACTAATTGGTAGTCAAGGCTAAAAATTCAGAGCGCGTCGCTGGATTGCTTTGAAACACGCCCAGCATCGCAGAAGTTTTCATCACCGAGTTTTGTTTTTCTACACCGCGCATCATCATGCACATATGGCGTGCTTCGACCACGACAGCAACGCCCGCTGCATTTGTCACCGCTTGAATGGTTTTCGCAATTTGTTTGGTTAAACCTTCTTGAATTTGTAAGCGGCGTGCGTACATATCAACAATGCGTGCGACTTTGGATAAACCCAACACTTTGCCGGTAGGAATGTAAGCGACATGACACTTGCCGATGAAGGGCAGTAAGTGATGCTCGCACATGGAATACAGTTCGATGTCTTTCACCAAAACCATTTCATTGCAGTCGGATTCAAACAGCGCGCCGTTGATCACTTCATCCAAATTTTGATGATAGCCACGTGTTAAAAACTGAAAGGCTTTTGCAGCGCGTTCTGGTGTGTCGCGCAGACCATCGCGTTGCAGGTCTTCACCGATGTCGGCAATGATTTTGGCAAAGGCATCTTGCATGAGTTGTTCCTGTCATTTTTGCAGGCGGTCACAGTAAGCGAAGCCTGCGCTGGGGTAAAGTCCGAACAAGGCGCAATGACAATACTGGTGATATTAATAGGGTTTTCTGCGGGTAAACTAGCGCATTACTACATGAGAAATCTTTGATGAATTTGCAAGACTGGTTACAGGAAACTGCGCAGCAGATTGAGCAGTCGGGCGTGTTTTTAGGGCATGGCACGGATAACAGTTGGGATGAGGCGCTGCATCTGACGCTGCCGCTGCTCAATATTGCGTTTGATGCATCGCCCGATGTATTGCAGCGTGTACTGTCTGCTTCGGAGTTGGAACAATTATGCGCCGTGCGAGAACAGCGCATCGTGCAGCGCATTCCTACGCCGTATCTCACGCAGCAGGCGTGGTTTTGCGGTCTGCCGTTTTATGTCGATCGCCGTGTGTTGATTCCGCGCTCACCCTTGGGTGAGTTGATCGATGAAGGTTTTTATCCTTGGCTGCAAAAAGAGCCACAGCGCATTTTGGATTTGTGTTGTGGCAGCGCATGTATTGCGATTGCTTGCGCCTTGGCTTTTCCGGAAGCGCAGGTGGATGCGGCGGATATTTCTGCTGATGCGCTGGCGGTCGCTGCCATCAATGTCGCGCAGCACGGTGTGCAGGATCGCGTGCAATGCGTTGCTTCAGATTTATTTGCGGGCTTAGCAGGGCGGCGCTATGACTTGATCGTCTGCAATCCGCCCTATGTCGATGTGCAAGATATGGCGGATTTGCCGGACGAATATCGCCACGAGCCGGAATTGGCGTTGGCTTCTGGCTTTGACGGTTTGGATTTCACGCGGCGTTTATTGCGCGAGGCGTTATTGCATTTATCTGATGACGGCGTGTTGATTGTGGAAGTGGGCAACAGTGCCGAGGCGCTGGAAAACGCTTTTCCAATGGTGCCTTTTGTGTGGTTGGATTTTCAAAACGGTGGCGATGGTGTGTTTATGCTGACGGCTGCTGAACTGCGCCAACACGCTGAAAGCCTATAAACCCTTCCCGTATAATGTGCGGCTCAAAGAGGAAATAGCGCATGTCCGGCAATAGTTTCGGCAAATTATTTACGGTGACAACTTTTGGCGAAAGCCACGGTCTTGCCTTGGGTTGTATTGTCGATGGCTGCCCACCGGGGATGTCGCTCTGCGAAGACGATTTGCAGTTGGATCTCGATCGTCGCAAACCCGGTACTTCGCGTTACACCACGCAGCGCAGAGAAGAAGATCGCGTCAAAATTTTATCGGGTGTGTTTGAAGGAAAAACTACCGGTACGCCGATTGGTTTGTTGATTGAAAACACGGATCAACGCTCCAAAGATTACGGCAACATCAAAGATATGTTTCGCCCGGGTCACGCCGATTACACCTACAACCAAAAATACGGTTTTCGCGATTATCGCGGTGGTGGTCGTTCATCGGCGCGCGAAACGGCGATGCGTGTTGCAGCGGGTGCGATTGCCAAAAAATATTTGCAGGAAAAATACGGCGTCACCGTGCGCGGTTGTCTCAGTCAGTTGGGTGAGATTGCTGTCGATTTCAAAAACTGGGATGTGGTGGAGCAGAACGCTTTTTTCTGTCCTGATGCGGAAAAAGTGCCTGCCTTAGAAACTTATATGCAGCAGTTGATCAAGGATGGCGATTCCATCGGTGCAAAAATTTCTGTGGTGGCAGAAGGTTTGCCGCCGGGTTGGGGTGAGCCTATTTTTGATCGACTGGATGCCGATATTGCGCACGCGATGATGAGTATTAATGCAGTAAAAGGTGTGGAAGTGGGCGCAGGTTTTGCGTCGATTGCGCAGCGCGGCAGTGAACATCGCGATGAAATCACGCCGCAAGGTTTTTTATCAAACCACGCGGGCGGCATACTCGGCGGTATTTCCACGGGGCAAGATATTCGTGTGCATATCGCGCTCAAGCCGACTTCCAGTTTGCATCTGCCCGGCCGCAGCGTTGATGTGCAGGGCAATCCGGTGGAAGTGATCACCAAAGGGCGACACGACCCTTGTGTAGGTATTCGCGCCACACCGATTGCTGAAGCCATGCTCGCGCTGGTGTTGATGGATCATGCACTGCGTCATCGTGCGCAAAATTTTGATGTGGTGATGCCTACGCCGGTAATTCCTGCGCGCGCACCGGAATAATTGCGTGCAGGTCAGCGTTTACTGGCGGCTGTCCGGTTTTTATTTTTTTTATTTTTCTGTGTTGGGCACCATGGTGCCTTATTTCCCGCTGTATCTGAAAAGTCTCGGTCTGAGTGCTTGGCATATCGGTTTTTTGATTGCGGTTATGGCGGGTACAAAAATTATCGCGCCCAATATTTGGGGTTGGCTGGCCGATCACAGCGGTCGGCGCATGGCGGTGATTCGCCTCGGCTGTTTGATGGCTGTGTTGCCGTTTTTATTTTTAGTGCGTTATCACCAAAGCCTCTGGGTGCTTGCGATCATTATTTTTCTCTACAGTTTTTTTTGGAACGCGGTTTTGGCACAGTTTGAAGCAGTCACGCTGCTGTATTTGCGCAAAACGCCAGAACGATACAGCCGTGTGCGGCTGTGGGGGTCTTTCGGTTTTATTGTCGCCGTGGCAAGTGCAGGCTGGTTGTTTGATCGCCTACCGATTTCTTTTTTCCCGGTATTTGTCACGCTGGCGCTGTTAGCTATTTTTTTGAGCAGTTGTGCGGTGCGCGATCCTGAGGAGTTTGATGCACAGTCAGCAGCATTAACCAGCGATGTGTCTTTTTGGCAGCGATTGAAAGAGCCATCCATCGCTCTATTTTTCTTTGTTTGCTTTTTGATGGTGTTGTCACACGGTGCGTACTACACCTTTTTTAGTTTGTTGATGGAACAGTATCAACACAGTCATACCGTGATTGGCTTGTTGTGGAGCTTGGGTGTCATCGCCGAAATGATTTTATTTTGGTACATGCATCGCTTGCTGCCATTTTATGGTGTGAGAAGTCTGCTGTTGTTTTGTTTGGCTGCTACAACGGTGCGTTGGTTGTTGCTGGCGTACTTCCCACAATCATTGCCTGTGATGCTGTTTGCGCAGTGTTTGCATGCATTGAGTTTTGCCGGTTTTCATGCGGGTGCGATTGAAACCGTGCGTAGGCTGTTTGCTATTCAGCAATCGGGCAAGGCGCAGGCGTTTTACAGCGCGGTGGGTTATGGAGCTGGCAATTCTTTAGGTGCGTTATTGAGTGGTGCAGTTTGGCAGTGGGGGTATTTTTGGCCTTTCTTTGCCTCGGCGTTGATTTGTGCGGCTGCTTTTGTTTTGGTGTGGCGTTATTTGCCTAACACCTTTTTTGTTAGAGGGATTCATTCAGCTAAAAGCGTTTTGCTTGGCGCTTGATCCACAGAAAATAATTTACTGCGCACACTGCGGCGATAGTCGCGCGGTGTAACGCCTAAAGTGTCGCGAAATAAGCGTGCAAAATGTTTGCTGTCTTGATAGCCCACTTTTTCGGCGACTTCGGCGATGCTGAGGTTGCTGTTATTGAGCAAATCGCGGCCTTCTTCAATGCGTAATCCTTGCAAGTATTGCAGCGGTGTTTTTCCTGTTGCCGCTAAAAACCGACGATTAAAATTGCGCAAACTCATGCCAAATTGTTTGGCGACATCGGACAGTATCACCGCTTGTGTTTGGTGCTGATGCAGCCACAGTTGTATCTGAATAATGTCCTCGTCGTTGTGTCGCTCGGTATCATCTTCACGATAAGTCACTTGTTCATAAGATTTACGCGCTTCGTGTGAAAAGTGTCGTTCCACATGCACGGCGATATTGCTGCCGTAAAAATGGCGAATGAAATGCACGGTGAGATCCGCCAAGGCGTTGATGGAAGCGGCGCAGTACAAATTGCCCGCGCGTGTAATCAAATATTGCGGCTTCAAATCCACCGCAGGGTAGTGTTGCGTAAACGCATCCAAATAAAACCAATGCGTTGTTGCAGGGCGGTGATCCAGTAAACCACTGGCAGCGAGAAAACATACGCCGGTACCGGCTGCACCAATCAACGCGCCTTGACGATGTTGCTGTTGCAGCCACGGCAGCAGCGCAGCGTGACGGCGAATAATCGGTTGCGGATTGCGCCACAGTGCGGGCAGGAAGATCAGGTCGTACTGCGTGTCATCCAGCGTGTGCGTGGCGACCAAAGGCACACCGCTGCGGCTGGTATACAGCCCAGCGCGGGTGGCGACAAAACTTAGTTCGATATCAGGTTTGCCGTGATGTTGACGCGCCCGCGCCAAATCCGCCGCGGCGTGCAGCATCTCAGCAGGAAGCGCCATGCTGGTGGCGAGCATGTGTTCGACAAGGACAAAGGCGGCTTTCATTGGGTGGCTGCGAATATGGCTAGAATGACTACTCTGATGGCTATTTTGGCTGCTAGATTTCCGCGAAACAAGATTAGACTAACCGCCATTTCAAATTGTGTGGGTATGCCGCCATGTCTTTGTTGCCCGTGATTGTCGGTTTCGGTGGGATCAATGCAGCGGGGCGCGCGTCCTCGCATCATGCCTATCGCCGCATGGTGTTAGAGAGCTTGCCGGAAACAGCGCGGCAGGAAACCGTGGTGGGTTTGGCGACGCTGATGAACCTCGCCACGCACAACAGCGACAGCACTTACGGTGCCGATAGCTACCTCGATGCTGCGGGCAGCCATTACAGCGCCGCAGAGTTGGCGGCGCGTTTTGCCGATGATGTACAGACAGGTTCGCTGGTGCGCCGCATCGAACCTTCTTTCTTTTCTGTCGATGAAGCGCCGTGGCAAAAAAGCATGACGCTGTCCTCATCGGATGCTCCCGTCAGCTTTCTGACTACCGAGCGCCAATTGCCTGAGCCTCTGCCCGCCAACTGGCGCGTCACGCCGCTGGAAGATGGCAAACAAGTGCGCGTGGAAATCACCGGCAGTTGCGATGTGCTGGTGCCTAGCCAGCGCACTTATGGTGTGCAGGCGGCTGGCATGTTGCCGGCTGGCTTTGATCCGGGGGCGCTGTACAACTCGCACCACCATCCGCGCGGTTTGAAGATGACGGTTTACGCTGCCTCTGATGCCGTGAACAGCATGGGTATTTCGTGGGCGGAGGTGATGAAACGCGTATCGCCAGACAAAGTAGCAGTGTACGCGGGCAGTGCCATGAGCCAGCTCGACACCAGCGGCTCAGGCGGCATGATGCAGTCGCGTTTGATGGGCAAGCGCGTGACATCCAAACAGTGCGCTTTAGGCTTTTGTGAAATGCCAGCTGATTTCGTCAACGCCTATATTTTGGGCTCGGTCGGCAGCACAGGCACAGCAGCAGGGGCGTGCGCCACTTTCTTGTACAACTTGCGTATGGGTGTGGACGATATTCGCAGCGGTCGCCGCCGCGTGGTGATGGTCGGCACCAGTGAAGCGCCGATCATGCCGGAAGTTATTGATGGCTACGACGCAATGGGCGCGCTGGCCACTGATGACGGTTTGAAAAAAATTGATGGCAGCGATGTGGCGAATCATCGTCGCGCCAGTCGACCTTTCGGTGAGAATTGTGGCTTCACTTTGGCGGAATCTTCGCAATTTATTATTTTGATGGATGATGCTTTAGCGGTAGAAATGGGCGCGCAAATTTTTGGAGCGGTGGGCAATGTGTTTGTGAATGCCGACGGTCACAAAAAATCGATTTCTGCACCAGGGGCCGGCAACTACATCACGATGGCGAAAGCGCTGGCTTCGGCGCGCGCACTGCTGGGTGATGAAGCGGTCGCACAGCGCAGTTTTGTGCAAGCGCACGGCTCTAGTACGCCGCAAAATCGTGTCACGGAATCACATATTTTGAATGAAGCAGCCAAAGCGTTTGGCATGAAAAAATGGCCCGTTGCTGCCATGAAAGCGTTTCTCGGTCATTCCATTGGTAGCGCCGCGGGTGATCAAATTACTGCGTCACTGGGTGTGTGGCAGTACGGTTTAATCCCCGGTATTAAAACCATCGATAAAGCAGCCGCTGATGTTCACGCGTCGCATTTGCATATTTCGCCAGCGGATTTAGATGTGGGCAGCGAAGGCATGGATGTGGCACTGATTAACGCCAAAGGTTTTGGTGGCAATAATGCACCAGCGACGGTTTTTGCGCCGCATGTCGTTAAGAAAATGTTGCAGAAAAAACACGGCGCTGCGGCAATGAAGTCTTGGCAAGCAGCCAATGAAAAAGTGTCTGTAACCGCAGCCAAATACGATCAAGATTCTGTGCGCGGAGCAGCAAAACCTATCTACTTATTCGATCACAATGTTGTGCCGTGTGAAGAAATTGCAATCAGTCAGAGCGCAGTAAAAATTCCAGGCTTCGACAAAGAAATTGAATTGCCAACGGAAGCCGATTATCCCGATATGGTTTGACGCAACCAGCGTGCAATTGCAGCAATCGCTGCTCTGCCTTCCGGTAAGCGCGAATAAAATGCGTGCCAGACATGAATCATGTCTGGCCATTCTTCTAGCGTCACTGCAGTGCCGTGTGCACGCAGTTTTTCCGCAAAGCGGCGCGAATCATCCAATAAAGTTTCTGCTGTGCCGACTTGTAACAGCGT
The DNA here is from genome assembly GCA_041395665.1 of Pseudomonadales bacterium. Lineage (NCBI taxonomy): Bacteria > Pseudomonadati > Pseudomonadota > Gammaproteobacteria > Pseudomonadales > Pseudomonadales bacterium. The sequence goes on along the minus strand of JAWLAB010000003.1, from coordinate 345,222 downwards.
CGGCGGAAGATTGGCTAAACTCTCGGCGTACAGCGGTGAGACTAGCGGATTTTTCAGATTGTCTTTGCCGGCATAAGACATCGCCATCATCATCAAACCGCCGCGATTGCCGGATAAATCTTTTGGTTTGTTGATTTCAAAAGTATTTCCCTCGCAAGCAAAGTCGACCCACGCCGATAACCCAAGCAAAGCCGCAGGCGCAGGTAAATCCAAATCGCGAATTTGCAGTGCTGTGGCAAACGCTAAACTGCCTCCGCCAGAATCACCGCTAATCACTATTTTTTTGCTGTCGTGTGTTTGTAATAAAAAACGATACACCGTGAGTGCATCTTCCAGCGCGCAAGGAAAACGATGTTCAGGCGCGCGACGAAAATTAAAAGTAATGACGGTGGCATCGCAGGCGTTAGCTAATTGTGCTGCTAGTGGACGGTGAGATAGTGTTGAGCCGACTGCATAACCACCGCCGTGGCAGTGCATGATCAGTATTTTACTGTTGTCGCGCTCGCCAATAAAAACCGCTTCCGCGTGTATGCCGTTGGCATCAAACGGTGAGAATTGTACGCACTCTGGATACTCGGCATTTTCCCAGCCACTATCCATAAAAGCGCGATTGCCTTCCAAGCTGCGTTTTTCTGCGCGCATGGCTTTTATTTCTTCGCGAATTTGTTGCAGTGTGACTTCGCTTCTCATCGAGTAATCCTCAAAGTTTTTTCTCTAGCACAATGCCGCATTCCATGTGGTGTGTGTAAGGAAATTGATCAAACAGTGCGGCGTGTTTGATGTGATGTGTGCGACAGAGTGTTTGCAGGTTATGTGCCAGTGTTTCTGGGTTGCAAGAAATGTAAAGAATATGATCGAAGCGCTGTATGAGTTGGCAGGTATCGTCATCCAAACCGGCGCGCGGTGGATCAACCAATACGGTGCTGAATTGATAATCGGCAAGGTTGAGATGCGCAAGGCGACGAAAAGGGCGATCGCCGCGCAGTGCTTGCGTGAACTCTTCGCTGGATAAACGCGCTAAAGCGATGTTGTCGCAGTGATTCATCGCAACATTGTGTTCTAAGGCTTTGATTGACGCTTTGGAAACTTCAGTCGCCAACACTTTATTGAAACAGCGCGACAGCGGCAGCGTGAAATTACCATTGCCGCAATACAGCTCTAAAAAATCACCGCCGAAATTGTGAGCGTGCTTATGCGCCCAATGCAGCATGTGTTGATTGACGGCAGCATTGGGTTGGCTAAACGCAGATTCGGGTTGTTGTTGGGTAAAAGTTTCGTTGTTAACACGGAATTGTTCGGTAACGAAATCATTGCCCGCCACCAATTTTTTACCGCGACTACGACCAATGATTGAACATCCCAAGGTGGTTTGCAGTGTTTCAGCTTCTTTCTGCCACACTGTATCTACAGGCTTGTGATAGGTCAGTGTAATCACGGCATCGCCTGTGGTGGCCGCTAAAAAATCCACCTGAAATAATTTTCGACGCAGGATTTCATTGTTGTGTATGTTCGAGAGTAACGCAGGCATCAAAGTATTGATTTGTTGGCAGGCAATAGGAAATTGATCGACGCGCACGATATTCTTTTCGGCATCGGTCATGGCAAAAAAACAGTCGTCTTTTTCCTGCCAAAAGCGAAACTCTGCACGCATACGGTAGTGCAGCGGAAGTGAGGAGAACACTTCCAATGCCGGTGCGGAAAAAGGTTGTAGTAAGCTTTGTAGTCTTACGGCTTTATCGCTGAGCTGTTGTGTATATAACTCAGGCTTTATTCCGGCGATAGTCATGCTTGTCCAATAGGTTAAAAACGAACTGTAGAACCGAGATCAGCTATTGTGACATCACGCTTGCGATTGACTAGTTCCTGCTGTAAGGCAGTCAATGAATTTTCTTCTCCATGCACCAAACAAAAGTGTGGCTTGTTATTAAATTGCATCGCCCAACCTAGTAATTGATTTTGATCTGCATGTGCGGAGAAGCCGCCCAATGTGTGAATTTTTGCGCGCACTGCGATGGGCTGGCCAAATAACTTTACCGTGCGTGCTTTATTGACAAGGATACGACCGAGGGTGCCATTGGCTTGATAGCCAGTAAAAAGAATATGTGTATTCGTTTGCCATAGGCGATGTTTAAGATGGTGACGAATACGCCCGCCGGTACACATGCCGCTGCCTGCAATAATAATTGCGCCACTCTTTATGCGGTTGATGGCCATAGAATCTTCAACAGATTCTGTAATGCTGAGGCAGGGGAGAAAGTCCGTTAGGCTGCGGCTTTTGTATTTCTTTAATAACGCCATATCTTCAGCATCAAGACGATGCTGGCTGTGTGAATAAATGTCTGTGACTGCACTACCCATAGGGCTATCAAGAAAGACTAACCAGTTTTTTAATTTTCCTTGATGATACAACTTGCCCAGTTGAAAAATCAGCTCCTGTGTGCGCCCAACTGCAAACGCGGGAATCAGAATATTGCCTCTATCGTGCTGTGCTTGTTGTAAAATTTTCTCAAACTCTATAAGCGTGTCATCAAAACTACGATGATTTCTGTCGCCGTAAGTGCTTTCTAATAAAACAATGTCGGCGTGATTTACTTGTACTGGGTTATTCATTAACGAGATATGGTCGTTACCTAAATCGCCTGAAAAAACTAGGGTATGTATCTTATTTTCATGATTGATTTTTAATTCCACAATCGATGAACCTAAAATGTGTCCTGCATCATGCAGGGACATCGTTATCCCATCGCCTATGTCGCGTTGTTGACAATAATCACAGCGTTCGCATAAATCAAAAACACGCTTGACATCGCGTTCTTCATAAAGCGGTGTTAGCGGTTTTTTACCTGCGCGTGCACGGCGTAAGTTTTCATATTCCAAATCTTTTAAGTAGAGATGGAGAGAATCCATTAACAGAATATGTAGGAGATTTTTTGTGCCAGGTGTGCAGTGAATCGCTCCATTAAATCCTTCATGCACGAGGCGTGGCAGCATACCTGAGTGGTCAAGATGCGCGTGCGATAAAATAACGGTGTCAATGCTTGATGGTTCAAAATCAAATGGGAAGGCATTTTCAATTTGGCGTTTTTCACTTTTCTCGCCTTGTTGTAGCCCGCAGTCTAAAAGGATGCGTCTGCCATTGGCTTCAACCAGATGGCACGAACCAGTGACAGTGCGTGCAGCACCGTAAAAAGTTACTTGTGGCTTCATCGTTTGAGCGGACATTGTTTTTTTCATGCTGCGCCTGATTATTTGTGACAGTGTAAGATCAAAGTCTATCGCGGTTTCTGTTTTGCCAAAGCTGCGTGGCCAAAGCCCAAGCACTGGTGTGATCCGGCTCGCGATTCATGGCACGCAGTGTCAGCGCTGTGGTGCCGATTACAGCAGCTTCGCCGTAGCTGTCACTATCGGTGCCGCGCCAAACATGGCACAAGCGCATGGGATCAAAAAACTCTTCTGGCTCTTGTTTGTCGGCAAAAAAACGCGGCCACGACTCTTGTAAGCGTTCACCGTTGTGCACCAAAAATAGTTTGCAGTCGGCTTCTGGACGATATTCAAATTCGCCGCTGTCGCCTTTGATGGTCAGTGCATTGGGTTGTGCGAGTAAAAAATTCGCTTGCGCGCAACTTTCTGCATAAGGTGGATGAAAAATGCCTTGCACTGAGCACAATGCGTTGAGTGGATTGATCAAGCGCGCCATGGTGTGCGCGGTAGAGCGCAAGCCCAGTGTTTTGCGCAGATCAATCAAGTGCTGCAATTCAGGAAACCAAGTGCGCAACGGAAAAAAGCACAGACTGTGTGTGTCGAGCGCGGTAGAAACTTGTTGCCAACTTTGTGCAATGGGTAAACCTAACGCACGGAAACAATTTTCTGTGTAAATTCGTTCGCTGGAGTGACCGTCATTGCCGTGCATAAAAACACGAATGCCGTTTTCTGCGAGCAACAGCGCGCTGAGAATAAACCACGGCAAATGTTTGCGTTTGCCCGCGCAGGAGGACCAATCCAAATCCACTTCGATGTCCGAGGGTGCAGCGAGATAGTCACGGCAGGCTTCCAGAAATCCCGTCAATTCATCCGCACTTTCTTCATTGACGCGCAGTAGCATCAAAAACGCGCCAATGTGTATCGGTTCGGCTTCGCTGCGCAAAATCATGGCAAACGCGGTTCGTGCTTCTTCGCGCGTCAGCGAACGCGTGCTTTTTTTTCCTTTACCGAGAATCTTGATGTACTGCGCGAAGGGGTGTTCGTTACGCATTGCGGTAGCTCAATAAAAACAGGCCGCTGTTGCGGCCTGTCGAGGTGGATTACATGTTCGGGTAGTTGGGTCCACCTGCACCTTCTGGCGTGACCCAAGTGATGTTTTGTGCTGGGTCTTTGATGTCGCAAGTTTTGCAATGCACACAGTTCTGACCGTTGATTTTGAATTGTGATTTGCCATCCAATTCCACCACTTCATAAACGCCAGCAGGGCAGTAGCGCTGCGCCGGTTCATCGTACAGCGGTAAGTTGCGGCTGATAGGAATGGATGGATCAGTCAAGCGCAAATGGCAAGGCTGGTTTTCTTCGTGGTTGGTGTTCGATAAAAACACAGAAGACAGACGATCAAAAGACAGTTTGTTGTCTGGCTTTGGATAATTAATTTTTGTGCATTCGTTTGCTGGTTTCAGTTGTGCGTAATCTGGTTTTGGATCGCGCATTGTCCAAGGCAAATTGCCGTTGAAAATATTGATATCAAAAAACGCGTAAGCCGAGCCAAGAATGTTGCCAAATTTGTGTTGCGCAGGACCAAAGTTGCGCTGCATCCACAATTCTTGATACGCCCAAGACGCTTCGTAGCTTTTGGTGTATTCCGTCAGCTCATCACCTGCTTTACCTGCGCTTAAGGCAGCGGCAACGGTTTCTGCGGCGATCATGCCGGATTTCATCGCCGTGTGATTGCCTTTGATTTTGGCAAAGTTCAGTGTGCCTGCATCGTCACCAATCAAGATGCCGCCGGGGAAAGTCATTTTCGGTTGTGATTGCAAACCGCCTTTGGTGATCGCACGCGCGCCGTAGCAGGTGCGTTTACCGCCTTCAAGGTATTGGCTGATCACGGGATGCGTTTTGTAACGCTGAAATTCTTCAAACGGGCTGACATGCGGGTTGGAGTAGGAGAGATCGGTAATCAAGCCCACCGCAACTTGGTTATTTTCCAAGTGATACAAAAAACCGCCGCCAGCAGAGCCACTTTCAGTCAATGGCCAGCCCGCGCTGTGCACCACCAAACCTTGTTTGTGTTTATCGGCAGGTACTTCCCAAATTTCTTTGATGCCGATGCCGTAGTGTTGTGGATCTTTGCCAGCATCCAATTTGAATTTGGCGATCAGTTGCTTGCCGAGATGCCCGCGGCAGCCTTCGGCGAACAGTGTGTATTTACCGTGCAATTCCATGCCTGGGGTATAGCCGTCGGTGGGCTGACCATCGTGACCTACGCCCATATCGCCAGTGATGATGCCTTTGACTGCGCCGTTGCCGTCGTACAGCACTTCAGCAGCGGCAAAGCCAGGGAAGATCTCTACGCCCAAGGCCTCAGCTTGCTCGGCGAGCCAGCGGCACAAACGGCCCAAGCTGATGATGTAGTTGCCTTCGTTGTGCATGGTTTTTGGCACAGCGAAGCCTGGAACTTTCACGCCTTTGCTGTCATTGAGCATCATGTAGATGTCATCACCGGTAACGGCTGTTTCCAGCGGCGCGCCGTCGGCTTTCCAGTTGGGGAATAATTCGTTGAGGGCTTTGGGCTCAAATACCGCACCAGAAAGAATATGCGCGCCGACTTCGGAGCCTTTTTCCACTACCACCACGGATAGTTCTGGATTGAGCTGACGCAAGCGGCAGGCAGCAGCCAAGCCAGCAGGGCCTGCGCCAACAATCACTACATCAAATTCCATGGATTCTCTTTCAACGGACATTTAGGTGCGCCTCAAAAATTTGAGCGCCTATTTTAACGGCATCAAGAGAGTGATTGAAGCCTTATATTCAGGCGCAGGCAGGGTAGAATGAAATCGAACAGTAATTGCAGTTATGCAGTGGGTGAGTTAGATGAAATACATTGCAGGCAACCAGCCTGTTTTGGGTAATGGTGCAGACGACGGTGCATTTGAACACGAGAGTGGAGAAGCGGCACTGGTTGAAAAAGAGAAACCGCGACTGCACAAGCCGCGGCTTTATCGCGTGGTCATGTTGAATGACGATTACACGCCGATGGAGTTTGTTGTGCATGTGCTGGAAGATTTTTTTCACATGAATCGTGAACAAGCGACGCGAATCATGTTAAAAGTGCATGTGGAAGGACGCGCCGTGTGTGGTGTTTTTACGCGTGATATTGCAGAAACTAAAGCAGAACAGATCAATCAATATTCATCTGAAAACGAACATCCTTTGTTGTGTCAGATAGAGCCAGACAGTAGTCACAGCGACGAATAACCCAAGGTGAGGCCATCATCATGTTAAGCAAAGATCTGGAAGTCACACTAAATCGCGCTTACAAGGATGCTCGATCCAAACGGCATGAGTTCATGACGGTGGAGCACTTGCTGCTCGCGCTGTTGGATAACGAAGCTGCTGCTGCTGTGCTGCGCGCTTGCTCTGTTGATATCAATAAACTGCGCAAACATTTACAGGAGTTCGTGAATAGCTCCACGCCCTTGTTGGTGGAAGGCGAAGCCGAGCGCGAAACACAGCCCACGCTGGGTTTTCAACGCGTGTTGCAACGCGCTGTGTTTCATGTGCAATCGTCAGGAAAAATGAAGTCACTGGCGCGAATGTGTTGGTGGCAATTTTCAGTGAGCAAGAAAGCCAAGCCGTTTACTATTTGCGTGAACAAGGTATAGCGCGCATTGATGTGGTGAATTTTGTCACGCACGGCATTTCAAAATCCGGCAGTGAAGAATCACCACTGGATCATCGCGAGCAGGAATCGGAGCAAGAACAACGCGCGGGCGAGGAAAGTTCATCAAATAATCCGCTGGAAGCCTATGCCACTAATTTGAACTTGTTGGCGAAAGAAGGGCGTATTGATCCTTTGGTTGGACGATTACAAGAAGTGGAACGCGTGTCGCAGATTTTGATTCGTCGCCGCAAAAATAATCCACTGTTGGTCGGTGAATCAGGCGTTGGTAAAACGGCGATTGCTGAAGGCTTGGCGCGCTTGATTATTGATGGTGAAGTACCGGAAGTGTTGGCAAATTGCACTGTGTACTCCTTGGATTTAGGTGCTTTGCTGGCCGGCACTAAATATCGCGGCGATTTTGAAAAGCGCTTCAAATCCTTGTTAGCGGAATTAAAAAAACGCGATGGGGCGATTTTGTTTATTGATGAAATCCACACCATCATCGGTGCGGGTGCCGCATCGGGTGGTGTGATGGATGCATCCAACTTACTGAAACCATTGCTGACTTCCGGTGATTTGCGCTGCATCGGTTCAACCACTTTTCAAGAGTATCGCGGTGTTTTTGACAAAGACCGCGCGCTGTCACGCCGCTTTCAAAAAGTGGATGTCGGTGAGCCTTCCGTGGAAGACACTTACCATATTTTGCGCGGCTTGAAGCCCGCTTTTGAGAAACATCACAACCTGCGCTACACCGATGCTGCATTAAAAACCGCAGCAGAAATGGCGGCGCGCTACATCAATGATCGCTTTTTGCCTGATAAAGCCATTGATGTGATTGACGAAGCGGGCGCGTATCAACAATTGCAGCCGGTATCAAAACGCAAACGCCAAATCGGTGTGCACGATATTGAAGCGGTGGTTGCCAAAATTGCGCGCATTCCGCCGAAACAAGTGTCGTCTTCTGATAAAGAATTGCTGCGCGATTTGGATAAAAATCTGAAGATGGTGGTATTTGGTCAGGATGAAGCGATTGATACTTTATCGACAGCGATTAAATTGTCGCGTGCCGGTTTGGGTTCGCCGGGCAAACCTGTTGGTTCATTTTTATTTGCGGGGCCGACCGGCGTTGGTAAAACCGAAGTCACACGCCAGCTTGCACAGCAAATGGGCATGGAGTTGATTCGTTTTGATATGTCGGAGTATTTGGAATCGCACACCGTGTCGCGTTTGATTGGCGCGCCTCCTGGCTATGTCGGTTTTGATCAAGGTGGTTTGCTGACGGAAGCGGTGACCAAACATCCGCACAGCGTGGTGTTGCTGGATGAAATCGAAAAAGCGCATCCCGATGTTTACAACTTATTATTGCAAGTGATGGATCACGGCACGCTCACCGATAACAACGGTCGCAAAGCCGATTTCCGCAATGTCATTTTAGTGATGACGACCAACGCTGGCGCGCGCGAAGTGAGCCGCAGCAGTATTGGATTTACACAGCAAGATCACTCCACCGATGCGGGCGAAGCATTAAAACGCGTGTTTACACCAGAGTTTCTCAATCGTTTAGATGCGATTGTGCAATTTGCGCCGCTGGAAAAATCGACCATCAAAACTGTCGTTGATAAATTTTTGGTGGAGCTGCAAGCGCAGCTGGACGACAAAAAAGTCACGCTGGATGTGGATGACGACGCGCGCGATTGGATGGCGGATCACGGCTATGACAAAGCGATGGGCGCAAGACCGATGGCACTGCTGATCAAAGATAAATTGCGCAAACCACTGGCAGAAGCAGTGTTGTTTGGTGAGTTGTCAAAATCCGGCGGGCGCGTGGAAGTGACGGTGGAGAATGGCGAGCTGGCGTTGCATATCGAGGAGCTGATACCGGCATAACGGTGTCAGCTTTTTATTAGCGAGCGCGATAAGTAATGCGACCTTTGCTCAAATCGTAAGGTGTCATTTCAACTTTGACTTTATCGCCCGTCAAAATACGGATGTAGTTTTTGCGCATCTTGCCGGAAATGTGCGCCATCACAGTGTGGCCGTTTTCCAGCTTCACTTTGAATGTTGTATTGGGAAGGGTGTCGACCACCTCGCCTTCAAACTCAATACAGTCTTCTTTCGACATTTATATACCTCGGATGTATTCATCAAGTGGCTTGCGGGACAGCCCCCACATAGCGGGCGGCATTTTGCAGCATGTTTGATGCTAAATCAAAGGAGCGGTGGCATAATGCGCGACCCTTTTCTGCGAAAGTGGCGAAATTGGTAGACGCACTGGATTTAGGTTCCAGCGGGGCAACCCGTGAGAGTTCGAGTCTCTCCTTTCGCACCATCTTTATTTCTAATTACTAATCCTTGAACAATGAGGTTGATTGATCATGCAAGTCTCGGTTGAAACCGTATCTTCCCTTGAACGCCGTATGACCGTGGGTCTGCCCGCCACACAAATTGATGCCGAAGTGGATAAACGCCTGCAACGCGCCGCTGGCGATGTGCGCTTGGACGGTTTCCGTCGCGGCAAAGTACCGATGAAAGTGGTGCGTCAGCGTTTTGGTCGCGGCGTGCGCCAAGAAGTGCTGGGCGACATGATCAACCGTGCTTACTTTGAAGCGGTACAGCAAGAAAAACTGCAACCAGCGGGCATGCCGTCGATTGAAGCCAAAGGCGAAGATTTGGAAGGTAAAGATTTCGAGTTCGTTGCGACTTTTGAAATCTTCCCTGAAATCACGGTCGGCGACATGAGCAAAGTCTCTGTTGTACGCCTCGAAGGTTCAGTGACGGATGCCGACATCGACAAAACCATCGAATCGCTGCGCGACCAGCAAGCGCGTTTCGAACCTGTTGAGCGCGCTGCACAGAATGGTGATCAAGTCCTGATCGACTTTGAAGGCTTCAAAGGTGGCGAAGCGTTTGCCGGTGGCAAAGGTGAAAACAGCCCGTTGACCTTGGGTTCTGGTCAGATGATTCCTGGCTTCGAAGACGGCATCGTCGGCATGAAAGCCGGTGATGAAAAAACGCTGGCGCTGTCTTTCCCTGCGGACTACCACAGCGAAGAGCTGAAAGGCCAAGCGGTTGAATTCAAAATCAAGCTGCACAAAGTGTCTGAGAAAAAACAGCCCGAGCTGAACGACGAGTTCTTCAAGCACTTTGGTGTGGAAACGGGCGGCTTGGAAGCCTTCCGCGCGGAAGTGAGCAAGAATATGGCGCGTGAAGTGAAGAATGCGGCGCTGAATAAATTGAAAACAGCTGTGATCGACGAACTTCTGAAACTACATGAAGTTCAGCTACCTAACGCATTGATTAAAAATGAAATTGGTGCAATGAGAAACCAGATGTTGCAGCAGTTTGGCGAGATGGCGAAGCAGATCGATGCTGCGTCTATCTTCCCTGATGACATGTTTGCCGAGCAGGCGAAGAAGCGCGTCACCACCGGCTTGATCTTCGCTGAAATCATCCGCAAGCACGACATCAAGCCGGATCAAGCCAGCGTGCGCAGCAAAGTAGAAGAGCTGGCGGCGGGCTACAGAGAGCCAAAAGAAGTGATCGATCATTACATGGGCAACAAGCAGTTGCTGTCTGGCATTGAAAACATGGTGCTGGAAGATTTGGTGGTTGAGTTGATTCTCGGCAAAGCGCAGGTTGAAAACCGCACCGCCAGCTACCAAGAAGTGATCAGCAAAGGCGAGGAGGCTGATGCAGAGTAAGGTAGACTCTGATCAGCTAACTCCAACGCGTTAATAAAGAGGGAATATGACCATGAGCAGTATTATCCAATCGCCACAAAATGTCGGTTTGATTCCAATGGTGATCGAGCAGACAGCTCGCGGTGAGCGGTCTTTTGACATCTATTCTCGTCTGCTCAAAGAGCGCGTGGTGTTTTTGGTTGGCCCTGTTGAAGATTACATGGCGAATGTGGTGGTGGCGCAGCTGTTGTTTCTGGAAGCAGAAAACCCCGACAAAGATATCCACCTCTACATCAATTCCCCCGGCGGTTCGGTAACGGCGGGCATGTCGATCTACGACACCATGCAGTTCATCAAGCCGGATGTCAGCACCATGTGTATTGGTCAGGCGTGCAGCATGGGTGCGTTCCTGCTGGCGGGCGGCGCAAAAGGTAAGCGTTATTGCTTGCCTAATTCGCGCACCATGATTCACCAGCCTAGCGGCGGTGCGCAGGGTCAGGCGACCGATATCCTTATTCACGCTGAGGAAATTATCAAAATTCGTCAGCGCCTCAACGAAATTATGGCGGAACACACCGGTCAACCGGTTGAAACCATTGCGCGTGAAACAGAGCGCGATAACTTTATGAGTGCAGAACAGTCAAAAGCGTTTGGTTTGATCGACGAAGTGTTAGATCGTCGCGTATTAGCCAGTGCTGTCAAATAACGGCAGCGCTGTTATTATCCAAAAGCATATATCCAAAAGCATAGTTGTCTGAAGCAGAGCTCGGTGGAGAATTGATATGGCCAAAACTGGCGACGACGGTAAATTGCTGTACTGCTCGTTTTGCGGCAAAAGCCAGCACGAAGTTAAAAAATTGATTGCAGGTCCTTCGGTATTCATTTGCGATGAATGCGTGGATTTGTGCAACGACATTATTCGTGAAGAAATTCAAGAAAGCGCAGCGGAAACCGGCAGTGATAAGTTGCCTACGCCGCAAGAAATCAAAGATACGCTGGATCAGTATGTTATTGGTCAGCAGCGCGCTAAAAAAATTCTCGCGGTTGCTGTTTACAACCACTACAAACGCTTACGCGCTGGCGGTGCGAAAAAAGACGGCGATGTTGAGTTGAGCAAAAGCAATATTTTGATGGTCGGGCCAACGGGCAGCGGTAAAACGCTGTTGGCAGAAACCTTGGCGCGCATGTTGGATGTGCCGTTCACCATTGCCGATGCCACCACGCTGACCGAAGCGGGTTATGTCGGTGAAGATGTGGAAAACATCATCCAAAAATTGTTGCAGAAGTGCGATTACGATGTCGAAAAAGCACAGATCGGTATTGTCTATATCGACGAAATCGACAAAATTTCGCGCAAATCCGATAACCCATCCATCACGCGCGATGTGTCGGGTGAAGGCGTGCAGCAAGCACTGTTGAAACTGATTGAAGGCACCGTGGCTTCGGTGCCGCCGCAAGGTGGTCGCAAGCATCCACAGCAAGAGTTCTTGCAAGTGGATACACGCAATATTCTGTTCATTTGTGGCGGTGCATTTGCTGGTTTGGATAAAGTGATTCGTGACCGCTTTGAAAAAGGTGGCATCGGTTTTAGTGCGGATATCAAAAGCAAAGATTCCAGCAAAAATGTTGGCGAATCGCTGAAGGAATTAGAGCCGGAAGATTTGGTGCGCTACGGTTTGATTCCAGAGTTTGTCGGTCGTTTGCCAATTATTGCCACACTGGAGGAATTGGACGAAGCGGCATTGATGAGTATTCTGACTGAGCCGCGCAACTCGCTGACTAAACAGTATGCGCGTTTGTTCGATATGGAAGGCGTAGAAATTGATTTCCGTGAAGACGCTCTGCGTGCCGTGGCAAGAAAGGCCATGGAGCGCAAAACGGGTGCGCGCGGCCTGCGTTCTATCCTTGAAAATGTGCTGTTAGACACCATGTACCGTTTACCGTCTGAAGAAAATGTCTGCAAAGTGGTAATTGATGAGCCGGTAATTTCTGGTGATTCAGAACCGCTGCTGGTGTATCAATCGGTGGAAGCGCCTGTTGCACCCCCTGTTGCACCAAAGGCAGCTGCCAGCGAATAAACGCATTAACAGCAGAACAAAAAGGCGACTTCCGAGTCGCTTTTTTTTGGATCAGAAATAGAAAAGTTTGTTATTTCTCAGTGAGTAATTTCTCGGCTAGACTGTAAAAAGAGTGCACGCCAGTGTGGGCTGTGTCGGAGGAAATAATGAGTCAATCTCAAGTGTTACCGCTTTTACCCTTGCGCGATGTGGTGGTTTATCCGCACATGGTGATTCCTTTGTTTGTCGGGCGCGATAAATCGATCAAAGCCTTAGAGCAGGCAATGGCAACCGATAAACAAGTGGTCTTGGTCGCACAACGAGAAGCGACGGCAGATGATCCTGCGGCGAGTGATTTGCATGAAGTGGGAACGGTCGCCACGATTTTGCAGCTGTTCAAATTGCATGACGATACCGTCAAAGTGTTAGTGGAAGGTGGTGCGCGCGCCACGATTCAACAGTTGTGGGATGGTGGCGACTATTTCACCGCTGAAATTGAAAAGTTATCGGAACCCGCTGCCGCGTCGCAAGCAGTAGAACCGTTGATGGTGATTTTGCTCAAGCAATTTGAAGAGTTTTCTACGCTGAGTAAAAAAATCCCTGCTGAAACACAAAGTGCATTGACGGCGATTGATAATCTCGGTCGCTTGGTGGATGCCATTGCTGCGCACATGCCGATTAGCATTGATCAAAAACAAGCTCTACTAGAGCTGGCGGATCCTGTGGTGCGTGCTGAGCATTTGCTCGGTGTGATGGAAGCGGAAATTGATTTGTTTCAGATGGAAAAACGCATTCGCGGGCGTGTAAAAAAACAAATGGAGCGCAGTCAACGCGAGTATTACCTCAACGAACAAATGAAGGCGATACAAAAAGAGTTAGGGAATGCAGAGTCTGGCGATGAGCTGGGCGATTTGGAAAAGAAAATTGTCGAAGCGCGTATGTCGCCAGAGGCAGAAGAAAAAACGCGCCGTGAATTGGCTAAATTAAAAATGATGTCACCGATGTCGGCAGAAGCCTCGGTGGTACGCAGCTTTATCGATTGGATGACTTCCATGCCTTGGGGCAAGCAAACGCGCTTGCGCCATGATTTGAAACGAGCAGAAGAAATACTCAATCAAGACCACTACGGTTTAGATGAAGTGAAAGAACGCATTTTGGAATATTTAGCCGTACAGCAGCGTGTGAAAAAATTACGCGGCTCTGTGTTGTGTTTGGTGGGGCCACCAGGGGTAGGTAAAACTTCACTGGGTGAATCCATTGCGCGCGCGACCAATCGCAAGTTTGTGCGTATGGCGTTGGGCGGCGTGCGGGATGAAGCGGAAATTCGCGGTCACCGCCGTACTTACATCGGCTCAATGCCGGGCAAGTTGCTGCAAAAATTAGCCAAAGTGGAAGCAAACAATCCGCTGTTTTTATTTGATGAAATTGACAAAATAGGTATGGATCATCGCGGCGATCCTGCTTCCGCACTGTTGGAAGTGCTTGATCCTGAACAGAACAGCACATTCAACGATCACTATTTGGAAGTGGACTATGATTTATCCAATGTGATGTTCATTTGCACGGCCAACTCGATGAATATTCCGGGGCCATTGTTGGATCGCATGGAAATTATTCGCATCCCTGGCTACACCGAAGATGAGAAATTAAATATCGCCAAACGCTATCTCATTCCTAAGCAATTCAAAGCCAATGGTTTGGATAAAAAAGAATGTGAAATTTCCGATGAAGCCATCACCGATTTGATTCGTTTTTATACACGCGAAGCAGGTGTGCGCGGATTGGAAAGGCAGTTGGCAAAGATTTGCCGCAAAGTAGTGAAGGCTAGTGGTAGTCGCAAAAGTAAGCCTGATTTAATGGTCATCACGGGCGACAACTTGGAAGCGTATTCGGGTGTGCGCAAGTTCAATTACGGTCGCGCCGAGGAGGAGAGCAAAGTCGGGCAAGTAACGGGCTTGGCGTGGACGCAAGTGGGCGGTGAGTTGCTGACCATTGAATCGGCAGCAGTAAAGGGCAAAGGCGCTATCGTGAAAACCGGCTCGCTGGGCGATGTGATGCAGGAGTCTATCCAAGCGGCGCTGACGGTGGTGCGCAGTCGCTCGCAGGCCTTGGGTATTCCGGCGAACTTCCATGAGAAATTTGATCTGCACATTCACGTGCCGGAAGGTGCTGCGCCGAAGGATGGCCCCAGTGCCGGCATCGCCATGTGTACGGCGATGGTTTCTGTGCTGACCAACATACCGGTGCGCGCGGATGTGGCGATGACAGGGGAAATCACGCTGCGCGGACAAGTGCTGCCGATTGGCGGCTTAAAAGAGAAGTTGCTGGCGGCACATCGCGGCGGCATTCGTACAGTGATTATTCCGCAAGAAAACGAGCGCGATTTAAAAGAAATTCCTGACAACATCAAAGAAGAATTATTGATCAAGCCGGTGAAGTGGATAGACGAAGTTTTGGAAATAGCTTTGCAATATATGCCGGAGCCGCTGAGTGATGAAGCCTATGCTGCAGGTAGCGCTTCAGAAGACAAGGCTGCTGGCAAGAGCAATATTGAGCGAATCAGCACACATTAAGCGGATTGACAGTAGAAATATGCGATGAATATTGCAGAATGTAAAAAGTTGGCTTGACCCTTAGCAGTGGCGAGGGTATAAAAACCGCCCTCGCTGGTTGCGTAGTCCGGCTAGTCGCAGCGACGCTAGTAAGTCAGCTGCAGATAACAGGAAACCGCGAGTGCATAAGTAGGCTACTGCCACGCCACCCAGACAAAATTTCAATGGAAAACATCCAAGGGGTTATTTGTGAATAAAACAGAATTAGTTGATGCAATCGCGACTGCTGCAGATTTGAACAAAGCGCAAGCCGGTCGTGCGCTGGACGCTGTTGTTGACAGCATTACGCAAGCACTAAAAAACAACGACCAAGTGACTTTGGTTGGTTTCGGTACTTTTGCCGTGAAAGAGCGTGCTGCCCGTACAGGCCGCAATCCAAAGACAGGTGAAGCGCTGGAAATCAAAGCATCTAAGCAGCCTTCATTTAAGCCGGGCAAAGGCTTGAAAGACGCGCTGAACTGAGAGCGTCTATATGCTGTAATCTGCTGAAAAATAGCAGGAAAATAAACGAGAGGCGCATTTTTATGCGCCTTTTTTGTTACCATGCCGCATCCATTTTTAGTGAGGCTCGTATGATTGGAGCAATGCGTGAAAAAATGCAGGGCATTTTTGCTATTGTGATTATCGGTTTTATTTGTGTGGTGTTTGCGTTGTGGGGGGTAGAGTCGCTTTTTAGTCGCAGCGGTAATGTTAAAGCGCCACTCACTATTAATGGCACCGATATCAGTGAACAGCAAATTAACCAAGCGGTCAGCATGGCGCGTGAGCGTTACAGCGAAATGTTTAAAGGAAAAATAGATTCCTCTTTTTTGACCGATAAAATGCTGCGTGAGCCGGCTATCGAGTCGTTGATCAATAGAACATTGCTATCGCAACAGCTGATTAAAATGAAATTGGTTGCGGCGCCAGGCAGTATTGATCGTGAAATTGTGCGCACACCGGAGTTCAGTAAAGATGGGCAGCGTTTCGATCCAGATACTTTTAAAGAAAAACTGCGTAATGCAGGTATGACGCCAGCAATATACCGCGCGCGTTTAAATGATGCGCTCGCAATGGAGCAATTACAGCGTGGTATTACAGATACTGCTTTTGTGACAGAGAAACAAATAGATGCTGCAGTTTCTTTAGTTGGCCAAAGCAGAAATTTTGAATTCGTGCGTTTATCTGAAAAAGAAGTGGCTGATAAGATCCAACCGGATGAAAAAGCCGTTGAGCAGTACTTCAAAGATCATGCGAATGAATTCATGACAGAAGAAACCGTAGTGCTGGAGTATTTGGATCTCAACAAAGAAGAGCTTTCTCATCAAGCTGAAGTCAGTGAAGATGAAATTAAAGAAGCCTATGATAAAGAGGCAGCTGCCTTTAAGCCTTCTGTTGAGCGCCACGCTGCGCACATAATGATTGAAGAAAAAGCGGATGGCTCGCAACAAGTAACATTGAATGAGGTTGAAGCAAAATTGAAAGAGGGCGGTGATTTTTCTGCGCTTGCTAAAAAATATTCTGACGACAAAGAATCTGCCGTCATGGGTGGTGATGTTGGGTTTAGTGCTGGTGATGTCTTTGAGCCTGAGTTTGAAAAAGCGTTGGCAGCATTGGCGCAGGTGGGTGATTTTTCTCAACCCATTAAAACGCGCTATGGCTACCACATTATTAAATTACTTGGAAAAAAAGACACAACATTCCCTTCATGGGATGAGCGCAAGTCTGCGTTGAAAGAACAGCTGGCGCACGACAAAGCCGATGCGGTGTATTCAGAGAAAATTAGCCAAGTGGCGGATAGCACTTACAGCGCAGGCGATCTTGCAGGCCCTGCGGTTGAATTGAAAATGGAAGTGAAGAAAACGGAGCCTTTTGGTCGTCGCGGCGGAAAAGGTCTTGCTGCACAACAAAAGGTCATCGATGCTGCGTTTTCTGAGGATTTGCTGGACTCCGGTAGAAATAGCCAAGTCATTGAGTTGTCTGCTGGCCGATCGGTAGTTATTCGCGTGGCATCTCATCAAATGCCAAAACCGAAAGCATTGGAATCCGTGAAAGCTGACATTATCGCTGCATTAAAAGCGGAGCAAGCAGCCAGTCAGTTAAAAGCGCAGGTGGACACCATTCAACAGAAAATGCAATCTGGAAAAAGCCTAAGCGA
Source organism: Pseudomonadales bacterium (assembly GCA_041395665.1). NCBI lineage: Bacteria > Pseudomonadati > Pseudomonadota > Gammaproteobacteria > Pseudomonadales > Pseudomonadales bacterium. The sequence goes on along the minus strand of JAWLAB010000003.1, from coordinate 327,871 downwards.
TATTGCCGACGCAGAAAAATTGACGCGTAAAGTATTGGAAAATCAAAAGGCAAATACAGCGAGTGGTGCTGATGCTGAATTGGTGGCACAGGCATTTACATTGAATACTAACCCTGCAGATGCAGCAGCGACACAATCCTTTCAGTTGAATGATGGTGATTGGGTGGTGATGCATTTATTGGCAGTAAATCATGTAAAAGCAGATAAAACCAATTCAGAGTATGCCAGCGTCCAAACGGGAATGAATGGGCGAGTGGGTTCGGATGATTTCTCTTTGTATCAACAGGCTTTGCGTCAAGTGGCTAAAATTGAGAGAAGAGAGACTTCGACAGAAAATAGCGAAGGGAATCCAGAAGGCGACGCACTATAAAAGTGTGTAGTGTCAGAGCAGGGTGAACGCTGTGAAAATTCGGGCGCAAGTCCATCATAAACGCTGGCAATTATTGTCGGCGTTATTGGATGCCAAAGTTTTTTTGCTACTGTTCTCCCTGTTTTTTTTCGCAATAGGCTTGGCTGGAAATTCGTCAAGCTTGTCTGGCTTTAATGGAATTGATCGAGCGCTGTTTCGGCTGGGTGTGAGATTACAAGGCCATATGGATGATCTGGCGCCGACATTTGTTCGAATTGATGTCCCGCGTAAAGAGATGCAGCGTTTCATGCATGACCCTGCTGGCGCAGCTGACATGATGGCGTTTCTTGCACAATTACAAGCCAGTAGCATGAAAGCTGCTGCGTTGGTACTGCACGATAATCTATGGAATGAATACAGTCTCAATGATTTATTGGAACACGCTCAGCCTTCGATAATTGCTGATTCATCAGAGTGGTTGCGAGTGGTGGCCGGCAGAATGTCTACCTATCGTTCGCTATTAGCCAACGAGCGTGTGTTGAGAACAAAAGTGATGAGTGATGCCGCCACTGCGCCATCATTGCTTGGAAAAACATTACCGTTATTACCCAATGGCTCAGGTGAGTTAATTGGGATTTCAGCGCCGCAAACACAACGCGGTACTTTGTCTAAGTCGCTACTTTGGCAGGGTGAAGACGCTGTTCGTTACGATGCGCGTTTAGCGCTTTTTACTCTGCAACAGAATGCACGAAAGCCTGAATGGTTGCCGATACAGGGTATAAAAATTCAAGATACCTTAATTTCTACATCAAAAGCGGCTGAGGTTTTGCCTTTCTTTTCAATTGATGATGGCTTTTCGTTGCCGTCGAGCATTCGCTATTCGTTATCCAGTGTTAAAGATCAGTCAGCATTGCGTTTGTTGCAGAATAAAGTGGTAGTGATTGGCGAAGAAAATGATTTGGATGCTGATGATTTATTGTTGTCGGTTGCTAGTTTGAGTCAGGCTAGCTTTGCTGCACCTTTTAAATCGTTTTTATTATTGCATGTGTGTATTTCTATTGCGTTGGCATTTTATTTGTTTGCGCTGCCATTACTGAGTGTGCGCTTGGGGGCGTTGCTATCAGGATTGATGGCTTTGGCGCTGATATTGGCGCAACAAATTATGTTGAGCGTACATCGTGAATGGTTTCCTATTTCACAGTGGCTGGTGTTTTTGTGCTTTGGGCATCTCTTGGTATTTTTGTGGTGTGTGCAGCGCTCTTTTAATCAGCCAGCAGCGAAACCCCTTGTTAACCCAGCCGTTAATCCTGCTGCTAAAACAGCGTTGGCGCGCACAGTGCAAAAGCCACAGTCGTTGTGGTCAAAAGTATTTAAAAAATCCGATAGTCGCAAACAAGAGATGACGCAAAGAATTCAGCCAACGATGGATGGTGCTGCAGTAACGGCAGGTTTTGAAGATTCCACCATCGTGGCTACCGCGCGTAATCGTCAGTCAATGAATGTACCTGCGGCTAAACAAGAGCCAAGGCAGTATTTAGGGCGTTACCAAATTCAGCGTGAAATTGGACGCGGAGCAATGGGCGTCGTTTATTTGGGTTTTGATCCAAAAATTTCCCGTCAAGTTGCCATTAAAACGCTGCATTACAATTTATTTGATGCATCGGAATTACCGAATATTAAGGAGCGTTTTTTTCGCGAAGCAACGGCGGCAGGTAAGTTGCGTCATCCCAATATCGTGACAATTCATGATGTAGGTGAAGAGCATGATTTAGCGTATATCGCGATGGACTATGTGGGCGGTGTTGCCTTGTCATCACATACACACAAAGGCTACTTGTTGGATGTGGAGTTGGTGTACTACATCATGACCATGGCAGCTGATGCGCTGTATTGTGCACACACACATGGCATTATTCATCGCGATATTAAGCCCAGCAATATTCTTTACGACGAACAAAACAATGAAGTGAAAGTGGCGGATTTAGGGATTGCGCGCATTATGGACGGTTCCGCCACGCGCACAAAAACTGGTGATTTATTGGGTAGCCCGTTGTATATGTCGCCGGAACAAATTCGCGGTGAGCAAGTGACTTCGCAAACCGATATTTTTAGTTTGGGCGTTACTTTTTATCAATTACTGACGGGTGAACTTCCATTCAAAGCTGATAATATCGCCAACCTCACTTTTCAAATTGTGCAATGCAAATACAAGCCCGTTGATGAGGTGCGGCCTGAATTACCTGCTAGTGCAAAACGCATCATTGCAAAAGCTTTGCAAAAAAATCCAGAAAATCGCTACGCTTCTGCGGCTGAAATGCAGAAAGCGTTACATGATGCCTACTCACGTGATTTTTCATAGTAGTGATAGTGACTAAGAAATGAAAACACAATGGACTGTTACTTCTCTGGCGGATGAGAAAGGCCTGAGAAATAGTTTGGCAACCATGGAAGAGTGTCTTGCCTTGCAGGGAAAGCGTATAAGTAAAGGGCCGTGTAACACGGTTACCCTGCACGAAATCAACGGTGAAGTGTTTTATATGAAGCGCTTCGTGCCTGGCAAACGGCGCACTCGCTTGTATTTTGTACGCTCACGAGCGCGAGCAGAGTGGGAAAATTTGTTCTGGTTTCAGCAGCAGGGTATTCCAACACTAAAAATTCTTGCCTACGGTGAGGAATATATTGCTGGCCGGTTTGTGCGCGGCGCATTGGTCACGGCTGCGTTGTTGGGTGCTAGCGATCTGGAGAGTCTCGCTAAAAATAAAAGTAAGCTAATTTTTGAAAAAGCTAACTTTCTGGTAATTGCCCAAAAAGTAGCGAGCTACACACGCATCATGCATCAGAAACAATTTACGCATAATGATTTGGATTGGCGAAATATTTTGGTAACAGAATCTTTGGATGTGTATTTCTTTGATTGTCCAGGTGGGCGATTTTGGGTGTGGCCATTTTTGGAATACCGTATTGTTAAAGATTTAGCGCATTTAGATAAGATTGCCAGAGAATGCATTCCTCTGCGTTGGCGTTTATGGTTTTACAAACAATACATGGGAATAAAAAAACTCAACGCGAAGGACAAAAAGCGGTTACATAAAATTGCACGCTATTATGACGGACGGTAATACATCATAAAACCACAGAAACCATGGAGGGTTTCATTGTGTTCAGTTTCACTGCGTTTAAGCAGGATGGCTATCCTGTCTCACTTTCTATGCTCACGGTTGTCTTTGTTTTGGGTGCTTTGGCAGCGCTATTTCGAACAATGTGGCTATCTCAGTTATGGATTGTCATTTTTGCATTGTTTGGTGGTGCTTTAGTGGTGATGCGCTGGCGCTGGTTGTGTTTAATGGGCTGGTTTTTTCTAGGTTTTGCATGGACTGCATACTGTGGCCAGCATGCAGTCACTCAGTGGTTGCAGAAGGATGATGAAGGGAGTGTGTTACAGATTACTGGGCGAATGATGGATTTTGCTCGCCCATCCAATGACGGCTGGCAATTTGATTTTTACGCCAATGAATTGCACGGAAAAGTGCGTTTGTCGTTGAGGAATCAAGAGCAAGAAAATTTCCCTAATTTTTCTTGTGTGTATCGCTTGCGTGTCAAATTAAAGTCGCCGCGTGGTTTGCTCAATACAGGGCAGTACGATTACCAAGCATGGCTGTTGCAAGAAGAGTATCGTGCAACTGGGTATGTAAAATCGATTGATGAATGCATTCCCAGTGAGCCCAATATTTTTTTGAAACTGCGTCAAACTATTGCTGCAGCAATCAATCAAGCCAATTTAAGTCCGTATGCCAGCAGTACAGTATCCGCTTTATTGATTGGTAATTATGCGGATATTGATAGCACGCAATGGCAGGTTTTGCGCGATAGTGGAACCATTCATCTACTGTCAGTTTCTGGTTTGCATATTGTATTGGTTGTATTGCTGTTTCATGCGGTATGTAAACGCCTTGTTTGTTGGATAGTGTTTCCCGTGCGCTATTGGCCGGCAGAGCATTGGGCGAGTGTGGTGTCTTTAGGTTTTGCTGTTTTTTATGCCTTGATTACTGGGTTTTCTGTGGCGACACAGCGTTCTCTCATCATGGTTTGTGTTGCTGTTTTGCAAAGGCTTTTTTATGGGAAGTTTAGGGTTTCATTTATTTTCTTGATGTCGTTGTTGTTGGTGGTGATAGTTAATCCGCTGAGTATGCTGTCTAGCAGTTTTTGGTTTACTTATGCAGCGACAGCAATCCTTCTGCTAGCGAGCAGTCAAGCAGCAATAAATACTTCATCTTTTTGGCGGCGTTATGTGCGCGAGCCATTCCGTATTCAAGCCATTATGTTTGTGATGATGGTGCCAGTTTTGCTGTTTGTTTACAGCAGAGTCTCGATATTGTCTTTGCCATTAAATATGCTGGCGGTGCCTTGGGTTAGTTTCCTTTCTTTGCCATTTGCTTTTGTGGCATTGCTCCTCATGCCAATTTCTGATGCGTGCGCCAATTTTTTCTTGCAAGTGTCTGGTTGGACGCTCGATATTTACTGGTATGCGATGCAAGGCATTTTGCAGTGTTTTGATGATAAACAGTGGGATATGGGCGGTATTTCTTTGGTGGCTGCATCGCTGTCTGTCATAGGCTTGGGCGTGATGTGTTTTATGCCAAAAGAAACACCGCTGCGAAAGTTTTCTTTACTCTTGTGTTTGCCATTAATTTTTCCAGTGGATGTAAAACTTCCTCAAGGCGAAGTAGAGGTGCGCGTGTTAGATGTAGGGCAGGGCTTGGCAATTGTGGCGCGCACCGCGCGTCATGTCATGGTGTACGACACGGGCGATAAACATTCGGAACGCTTTGATGCGGGTAGGGACATTGTCGCCACCGCTTTGCGCAATGCACGAGTTTCCATCATTGATATGTTGGTGATCAGTCATGCGGACAGTGATCACGCTGGTGGTCGCAATGGTTTACTGGCAGAAATACCCACTAAACAAAAGTGGTCTGGAACACCAGATAAATTGGAAAGTGAACAGTATTTACCTTGCAACGCGGGGATGCATTGGCGTTGGGATGGTGTTGATTTTCGTGTGTTGTATCCTATTGAGGCAAACAGTGTTTCCCGTGAAAAAAATGACAACAGTTGCGTTATTCAAATAACGGCAGGCGGTAAAAAAATCTTATTGACTGGCGATATTGAAAAACAGGCTGAAGCAGCGTTATTGGATAGCCGTGTGGACTTGAAATCCGATGTGTTGATAGCGCCGCACCACGGCAGCAAAACCTCATCCACTGCAGCGTTTTTGCGTGCAGTAAATGCCGATACTGTTGTGGTAAGCGCTGGCTATAAAAATCGCTTTCATCATCCTGCTGCGCTGATCAGTCGGCGTTATCAAGAGTTTGGTATGCAGCAAATCAATACGGCAGAAGTGGGGGCAGTGACGGTGCGTTTAACGGCGGCAGGTGTCCAGATTGAAAATGCCCTGTGCGTCAGAGCGTATTTTTGGCGTGCAGAAAGATACAATGCGCACTGTATTCAGTAGTCTTTTTGTGCAGGCCAATAATGATCGTACTTTCAAACATTACGCTGCAACGCGGTACGCAGTGCCTGCTGGAAAACGCATCGCTCACCATTAACCCTGGGCGGCATGTCGGCGTCACAGGGCGCAACGGTTGCGGCAAATCGAGCTTGTTTTCCTTGTTGCTGGGTTCAATGCAAGTGGATGCGGGATCATTTTCAATTCCACCCAATTGGCGCATTGCACACATGGCACAAGAAGTGTCATCCAGTGATCGTTCGGCGATTGATTATGTGTTGGATGGCGATGTGGTGTTGCGTCGCGTGCAACAGGAAATTGCGCAAGCTGAACGCGATGGCGATAACGATAAACTGGCGCATGCGTATGCCGATTTGGAAGTGTTGCACGGCTACGATGCCGAGTATCGCGCTGAACAATTGCTGCACGGTTTAGGCTTTGTGCAAGCGCAATGCAACTTGCCTGTGCATAGTTTTTCGGGTGGTTGGCGTATTCGTTTAAATCTCGCGCAAGCCTTGATTTCGCAGTCAGATTTATTGCTGCTCGACGAGCCGACAAACCACTTAGACCTTGAAGCCACTTTGTGGTTAGAGCAGTGGTTGAGAGCGTACCCTGGCACTTTGTTGATTATTTCTCACGACCGCGATTTTTTAGACAATGTGGTCGGCGATATCGTGCATATCGAGCAACAGCAGCTGAACAGTTATCGTGGTAATTATTCTGCTTTTGAAAAAATGCGTGTGATTCGTCTTGATGAGAAGCAAGACACTTTTGATAAGAAGCAGCGCCGCGTTGCAGAAATTGAAGATTTTGTGCGTCGTTTTCGTGCTAAAGCATCAAAAGCCAAACAGGCGCAAAGTCGTTTGAAAGAATTGGAACGCATGGAGCGTATTAGCCCTGCGCATGTGGATTCTCCGTTTCATTTTCAATTTCGCGATAGCGATAAAATCTCATCACCTTTGTTAATTTTGCGTGATGCAGATATTGGCTACGGTGATAAGCCTTTGTTAAACAAAGTGCATGTGAATTTGCAGCCAGGCTCACGCATCGGTTTGCTCGGTGTCAACGGCGCGGGTAAGTCCACGCTGATTAAGGCCTTGGTTGGTGATTTGGCGTTACAGCAGGGCGATCGTGTCGCCGGTGAGCATCTTGCTATTGGCTATTTTGCACAGCATCAATTAGAAGCTTTGGATATCAATGCCAAGTGCGCTGCTGCATATTCAGCGTATTTCACCGAATGCCACGGAACAAGTTATCCGTAATTTTCTCGGCAGTTTTGATTTTCATGGTGATAAAGCACTTGAACCGATCACGCCCTTTTCTGGCGGTGAAAAAGCGCGTTTGGCCTTGGCAATGGTGGTGTGGCAACGGCCTAATTTATTACTGTTGGATGAGCCCACCAACCATTTGGATTTGGAAATGCGTGAAGCATTAACGGAAGCCTTGTTGGGCTATAACGGTGCTTTGGTGGTGATTTCGCATGATCGACATTTATTGCGCAACAGCGTGGATGAGTTTTGGCGCGTGCATGATGGGCGAGTCGAGGAGTTTGATGGCACGCTAGAGGACTATCACATTACGTTGCAGCGTGAATCTTCGGGTGCTGCATCTAAAACTGCATCCTCAGCAACGCAAGGGCAAAATAAGGCCGCCAAAGAACCTCCGGTGGATCGCAAGGCACAGCGACAGCAATCAGCGCAGGCGCGTGAAAAACTAGCAGCGGTGCGTAAAAAAGCCGGTCAGTTGGAAAAGCAGATTGCCCAATTGCAAACGCAGTTATCTGCTATTGACGCGCAGCTTGCTGATTCGGCACTATATGAAGTTGAGCAGAAAAACCGTTTGCAGGCTTTGTTGTTAGAGCAGGCGAGTATTCGACAAAACATAGAAGCGCATGAAGTGGAATGGTTTACATTGCAAGAACAACTGGAACAGGAAGCCAGTTAAATAGAAATAATGGAATTATCACGAGGATAAAAAAATGACGCAGGCTGCATTAGAGAAGTGTTTTTCATCCGCGCAATTAAATGGTCTCACACTGCGCAATCGCATCATTAAAGCAGGAACTTTTGAGGGAAAAACACCGCACGGTTTGCCGTCACCGGCGTTGACAGAATTGCATCGCCGCATCGGTGAAGGCGGCACGGCGATGACAAATATCGCTTACTGCGCGGCAGAAAATAATGGCCGCTTGCACGCCGATATGATGTACATGGATGAATATGTGCGCGAACCTTTGTCACAAATGGTTGCCACGATTAAAACCACGGGCACAGCGGTGTGCGGTCAGCTGTCGCATGCAGGAGCAATGTCAAAAAATAGCGAGCTGGATGGTTGGGTCGTCAAAAGTGCATCCATTGGTCCGAACTTATTGGGCATGGCTTACGGCAAACTATTGTGCGTCGGTATGACGCGCCCGCAAATTCGTGAGCGGGTGCAGGTGATGGCGCGTGCAGCGGCATTTATGAAGTCGGTTGGTTTTGATGCCATCGAAGTGCATTTTGGTCACGGCTACGGTTTGAGCCAATTTATGTCGCCGATCACCAATCGCCGCAGCGATGAATACGGCGGCAGCGTTGCCAATCGCATGCGTTTTCCGTTGGAAGTTTTAGCAGCCGTGCGCAAAGCGGTGGGCAATGATTTTCCGTTGTTAGGGAAAATAAGTATGTCCGATGGCGTGAAAGGCGGCACCACTTACGAGCAATCCTTAGAAATGATCAAAATGCTTGATGATGCTAGTTTGGATTGCATTATTCCCAGTGATGGCACGAGCTCAATGAACCCAATGTTGTTGTTTCATGGTGACAGTATTCAGCCTGGGCTGATCGAGCATGAAAAAAATCCCTTGATGAAAGTGGGCTTGAAAATGATCGGCCCCAAATTGTTTCGTTATTATCCGTATCACGAAACTTATTTGTTGGAAAACGCGCTGCGTGTGCGCGATGCCGTTAAAAAAGGCCAAGTTTGTTATGTGGGCGGCGTGTCGAGCAATGAAAGTATCGCGCGTGTGATGGACGGCGGTTTTGATTTTATTCAGCTCGGTCGCGGCTTATTGTTTGATCCAGATTTTGTCAAAAACGCACAAGCCGATGCCAACTACATCAATGGCTGCACGCACTGCAATCAATGTGCTGGGTTGATTGAAGCGCCTGGTGGGATTCGGTGTACGGTGCGGCAGGCTTCGTAGAGAACTGAATTACTGGTAGGTTCTGCCTCTGTGACGCAGCCAGCCTGCGATATGTGATCCATCTGGATCGTGATGCGTCCAGTGGATGACGCCGTCTTTTTCATTCCACTCATACTAACCAAAAAAAGAAACTCTGTCACCGACGGATAGATTGGCAATTTCAGGTGCTAAATCAATATTGTGTGCTACGAGTAAGGTTTGGCCTGATGAAAGCTGCAGCACAAATTTTTGATGCCTGCTGCCATTGTTGTCTTGTGGAAGCAGTTTTTTAACAGTGCCTTCTCCAGTGATTTGCACATTGCTCAGTCTGGATGCAAACGCTTCTTCGGCGCTAGTGGTGGAGCGAGAGTAGACGTTGGTTGAAGTTGTGTTTTCTGCCGAGTAAGAATTACTTCCTTGACTCAGTGAGTTGGTTGATTTTTCTGGAATGGCTTCAATATTTTTTGATGATTTATCAAAAGGCTCTTGATTGGTGTATGTGATTTTCCCTGTCTGCTTGTCAACAACTTTATATATCTCACTTTTTGCATTTAGCGCGGTGAGTGAAAGAATAAAAATAACTAAATATCTCATTGCGGTTTTGTCCTGCCTTATCTCTTAGCAATAAATTCTCGGCACGCGCGAAGAAACAGCGGTGAGTAATTGGTAAGAAATGCTGCCAGCCGCTGCTGCCACTTCGTTAACGCTAATGGTATTGCCCCACAGTTCGACATAACTGCCGACGACGGGTTTCTCTGCTAAATCTGTGCAATCAATGGCGATAGTGTCCATCGAAACGCGACCTACAACGGGCGCGCGCACACCATCTACTGCGACAACGCTTTGATTGAGTGCAGTGATGGGGTAGCCATCGGCATAGCCTGCAGAAATTAAAGCGAGATGCGATTCTCTCTTTGCGCGCCAGCGTTGGTTGTAGCCGGTCGCTTCACCTGCTGGAATCGTGCGCGTACCGATCACTTGCGCTTGCAGTTGCATCACCACTTGCAAATTGTGCGCAGTATTTTCTAAAGGGCTGATACCGTACATCATCAAACCGGGGCGCAACCAACCGTGATGCGCAGCAGGGTGCGCCATGATGGCGGCAGAGTTAGCAAGACTGTGATCATCCAACATCAAATGCTGTGTGTAATGTTCGTAACAATCGATTTGTTGTTGCGTGGTGTTTTTTTCAGGTGCGTTTTTTTTAGATTCATCGGCACAAGAAAAATGCGTCATGCCAATGATTTCTTTGCACCAAGGCAGCGATTTTAATATTTGAAAAGCGCTGGCGTATTCTTGTGGCATAAAACCGAGGCGGTGCATGCCGCTATCCATTTTTAACCACAGCGTTGTCGGTTGCGGTGCGTGATAAGCGTAATCTGCGAATAGTGATAAATGCTTGGGGTCGTGCACCACTATATCTAATTGCAGTGCGATGGCTTCTGATAATTCTGCGTTGTTGCTAACGCCGCACATCAACATCAAACGGCCTTGATAGTGTGTATCACGCAACTGTTGCGCTTCTTCTAAACGGGCGACGGCCAGTGCATCCGCGTGTTGCTGCAACGAGGGCAGTAAACCGGTAACGCCATGCCCGTAAGCGTTGGCTTTGACAACGGCGAGCACGCGGCAATGAGGCGCAAATGCACGCACAACACCGAGATTATGTGTGAGGGCTTGGGTGTTGATGATGGCGCGAGTTTTCATGCAGAGGCGATCCGTGGTGAGCTTTTATCATAGCGAGTTGCTGCTAGACTGACGAGTGTTGACTGTTGGAGTGCCGCTATGTCGAAAAGGTTTGGCAATAAATTGGTGATCGCCATTTCTTCGCGTGCGTTATTTGATTTGGATGCCAGTCACGCTATCTACGAACAGGAAGGCTTGGCAGCGTACGCAGCGCACCAAGTGGCAAACGAAGACAATCCACTACAGCCTGGGGATGCTTTTCCCTTGGTAAAAAAACTGCTCGGCATCAATCAATTGTTGGGTGGTGAGCCGCGCGTAGAAGTGATTTTGTTATCACGCAATACCGCAGATACCGGTTTGCGTATTTTTAATTCGATTCAACATTACAACTTGCCCATCGTGCGCGCTGCATTTTGCGGTGGGCATTCACCTTACCCTTATGCCACCGCGTTTGGTTGCCATTTATTTTTATCGACAGAAGCCGATGATGTGCGCATGGCCTTAGAAAATAACTTGGCAGCGGCGACCTTGTTGCGATCATCCAAATCAAACACGGATGCCAGTGAAATTCGTTTTGCGTTTGACGGTGATGCTGTGTTGTTTTCTGATGAAGCAGAACGCGTTTTCAAAACACGCGGCTTGGATGCATTTGCAGCTAGCGAAAAAGCTGCTGCACATGAGCCTTTGAGTGGTGGCCCTTTCAAGCCCTTTTTACAAACTTTACAAACATTGCAAGCAGAGTTTAGTGGTGATGCCTGCCCGATTCGCACAGCTCTTGTTACAGCGCGTTCTGCGCCAGCACATGAGCGTGTGATACGCACGCTGCGCGCATGGCAAATTCGTATTGATGAATCACTGTTTCTCGGCGGTTTAGATAAGGGTGAGTTTTTGAAAGCTTACGGTGCGGATGTGTTTTTTGATGATCAGCAGGGGCATTGTCAATCCGCATCGCAACATGTGCCTACAGGCCATGTGCCGCATGGTGTGGCAAACGAAGTGAAACACTGACGCAGGCTTATAGTATGAAGTTGCAACAACTGCGTTATATCTGTGAGGTTGCGCGCCAAGGTTTGAATATCTCTTCGGCTGCACAGAGTTTGTATATTTCGCAGCCGGGAATCAGCAAGCAAATTCGGTTACTGGAAGATGAACTCGGCGTAGAAATTTTTTCGCGCAATGGAAAACATCTTACGCATATCACGGAAGCGGGCGAAGCTGTATTGCAGATGGCGGAGGATATTCTGCGTCGCACGGACAGCCTGCGTCAGATTGCGCAAGAGATGAATGCGCCAGAAAAAGGCAGTTTTAGTATTGCTGCAACGCATACGCAGGCGCGTTATGCCTTACCAGCGGTGATTCAAGGTTTTGTACAGCGCTATCCTGATATTGCGATGCATATTCACCAAGGCACGCCCACGCAAATCGCGCAGATGGCGGCCAGTGGTGAAGTGGATGTAGTGATTGCGACGGAGGCCATGGAGCAGTTTTCTGAATTGGTTACGCTGCCTTGTTATCGCTGGAATCGCTGTGTTTTGCTGCCTAAAAATCACCCGTTGTGCCAAGTTCCATCATTAACACTGGAAGAAATTGCAAAATACCCTATCGTCACTTATGTCTCTGGTTTTACAGGACGATCGAAACAGGATGCGGCGTTTTTGCAAAAAAATCTTGAGCCCAAAGTGGTGTTTACAGCGACGGATGCGGATGTAATTAAAACCTATGTGCGTCTTGGTTTAGGTATAGGCATTATTGCGCACATGGCGTATGACGAAGCCAGTGACTGTGATTTGACTGCTTTAGATGTAAGCCACTTATTTGAATCGAGCGTGACGCGTTTGGGGCTGCGACGCGGAAAATTTATTCGCGGCTATCTTTATGATTTTATCGCGGCATTTGCACCGCACTTGGATAAAGCTTTGGTGATAGAAGCGTGCCGCGCCAATAACAGCGCTGAACGCGCAGCGCTGTTTTCTCATATCCACTTACCAATTCGCTGATTAGCGAATCGGAGCTCGACACTCCAAACAGCGCACATAAATATGATTGGAATCGTTAAATTGCGACAGTGTTTTTATTTGTTGCAACGCTGGCAGATTAACTAGCACTTGCGCCACACGCGTGAGCATTGGCGATGAGAAGAGGGTGCTATTAAATAGTTCTTGTTTGAATGCATCCCAAGGGCTTAGCTCTGGTTGAATAAAGTCTGGCTCGTATTTGTCGAGCTTCGCCAAACGCGCAGCGGCGGCAATGGCATCATCCAACTCACCGAGTTGGTCGACGAGGCCGATAGTTTTTGCGTGCGCGCCAGTCCAAACACGCCCTTGTGCAACTTGATCAATTTCAGCGGGTGTCCGCTTACGGCCTTGAGCTACTAATTGCAAAAAATGTTGATAAGTGAATTCAACGCCTTGTTGTAAAACGCGCGCTGCCATTGGATTCATTGGGCGATCTAATTGTGCCGCTTCACCCAGTGCCGAGGTGCTGTAGCCGTCGCTGTGTACACCGATTTTGCTCAAAGTGTTCTCTAAAGTTGGAATCACGCCAAAGACGCCAATGGAGCCAGTAATGGTGGTGGGGGATGCCCAGATTTCATTGGCGCTAGCTGCGATCCAATAGCCGCCTGATGCCGCAACGCCGCCCATGGAAGCAATCACCGGCTTGCCTTCTTTTTGTGTGGCAGCGAGCTCATCGCGAATCAATTCTGAAGCAAAAGCGCTGCCGCCAGGGCTGTCGATACGCAAGACAATGGCAGCCGTTTTTTCATCTTCACGCGCTTCGCGGATGAGTGATACCAGTGTCTCTGAGCCGACGATACCCGCAGGTTGGTAGCCTTCAACAATCTCGCCGCTGGCCTGAATAACAGCAATGCGTTTGGTTTTATCTAACAACTGCTCGGCTTTTTTTCGCTCAACAGTTAAATGGTAGTAATCAGAGGCGTCCATGGTTTCTGGCTCTTTATTGCCTGCCATGGCTTCCACTGCTTTTTTTGAATCTTGCCGTGTGGCGATTTCATCCACTAAGCCATAGTTTTTTGCTAACAATGCGGCGTTATTGTTATTTTGTATGAGCAGTACATCTTGTTGATTGATGAAATTGTCGATGCTGTTGGGGGCTAGTTTTCTCTGTTGCTCAATCGCTGTGCGATAAAAATTCCATTGTTCATTCATCCACTGTGTAAGATTTTCTCGTGCTTCTGGCGACATATCATTACGCACAAATGGCTCGACAAATGATTTGAATTGCCCTGCTCGAAAAACATGCACATTAACAAATAAAGAATCCAACAAGTCTTTGAGATAGCTTTGGTAAGCACTAAATCCGTATAGCTGCACGCTACCCATCGGGTTGAGGTAAATTTTATCCGCCGCGCTAGCAAGTAAATATTGGCCTTGGTTGAAGTTGTCGCCAATCGCAATCACTGGCTTTTTACTTTCCTTGAAAGTGTTGATGGCTTGTCTCAATGTATTGAGTTTGCTGAGGTCGGCTGTTTCTAGCCAATCGGTTTGTATCACGATGCCTTTGATGTGTTTGTCATGCTGCGCCAAGCGAATGGCAGATACCATTTCGTGCAAAACACTTTCTGCAGGAATGACTTCATCGCTTGTCTGTAGCAGTGAGCTCAATGAATCGTCGTAGCTGCGTTGTTCAACAATAGATCTACCGGGCTGCACATAAAGAATGGTGTTGTCTTTGAGTGCGACTTTACTTTCATCGTGTAGCAGTGTGTAAATTATTGCTGCAAGGAAGAAGAATAAAATGAGGTTGGCTAATGCGCCGCGCAGCCAACTCAAGGCGTGCCAAGGTAAAACAAATAAAGTTCTTAATAGCGCTTTCATTGCTGTTTTTTCCAGCGTACAAATAAGAGAGTGGTTGTAAAGAGTGCGAGCACCAAAGCTGCTTCACCGGCATAAAAAAACTTTTGCGGTGTCACAAAAGCGTTGCTGATGGCAGCGAGTAAGTGAAACAAAATCATGAAACATAACCAAATGCCGCTGCGCTCTTGCTGCTTCAGCATGCCAGGCAGCACCAATAACAGTGGCAGCGTTTGCATAAGTAATACAGGTAAAAATAAATTGCTGCGTACGATGGTGTGATCTAACACCAATACCGTTAGCAAACTGAAATACAGCGCCAACATGGCCTGCCATGTGCGCTGCACTTTGGTGGAAATCGTCATGTGTTTTTTTCCAGTACGAGTGCAATATGAGCGAGTCGTTTGCCGAGTGCTTGGCAGAGCTGCGCTTCGGTTTCGTTGATGTTGGGGTTGTCTTTACTGGCGAGATGCGAGGCACCGTAGGGCGTGCCGCCGGTGCGCGTGTGGTGCAAGCCTTCTTCGGTGTAGGGGATACCGGTGATCAACATGCCGTGGTGCATCAACGGCAGCATCATGCTCAGTAGCGTGGTTTCTTGGCCGCCGTGCATGGAGGCAGTGGAAGTAAAGACAGCCCCAGGCTTGCCAGCCAGTGCGCCAGAAGCCCAGAGGCCGGAGGTGCCATCTAGAAAATACTTCATCGCTGCTGCCATGTTGCCAAAGCGGGTGGGGCTGCCCATCGCCAAGCCAGAACAGTGCTGTAAATCTGCTTCGGTGCAGTACACCGCGCCTTCACTGGGTACTTTGGGCTCTGTTGCTTCGGTAGTGGCGGATACCGCAGGCACAGTGCGAATACGCGCTTCGATGCCGCTAATTTGCTCAACACCGCGTGCAATGTGCTGTGCCATGGATGCGGTGGCGCCGTAGCGGCTGTAATACAGCACCAAGATGTAAGGCTTGCGTGATGCGCTCATAGGATCTCCAGCACTTTCTCAGGTGGGCGGCCGATAATCGCTTGTTTGCCGTTCACCACGATAGGGCGCTCGATCAACTTGGGATGTTTGCACATGGCAGCAATCAAAGCGTCTTCCGACAGTGCGGTGTTGTCCAACTTGAGCACCTTGTATTCATCCTCACCTTTACGCAGCAGTTCTCTGGCGGGGATGCCCAATTTTTTAAGCAGGGCTTTCAGCGTTTTCTCGTCGGGTGGCGTTTCCAGATAGAGGACGACATCACATTGGATGCCGTTCTCCTCCAATAGCGCCAAAGTTTGGCGAGATTTAGAACAGCGTGGGTTGTGGTAGATGGTTGTCATCGCGGCATTCACTTGGTAAGTTAGAGACGCAGTTCACAAAAAACGATCAACAATGAAGCTGCATCAAAGGGGGAACGATCATGTTAAAGGAAAAAACAGTATTGCGTTTTGGAATGATCAGCGTCTTGGCTTTGCTCTTGCTGGCTTGTGGTAAAGCGCCGCCGCCTGCTGTTTTACAAACGATAGAAGCTAATACGCTGCAAGAGGCGGACTGGAAAGGAAAGTGGATTTATATCAACTACTGGGCGGAATGGTGTAAGCCTTGTGCAGAGGAAATACCGGAACTGAACAAGTTTGCTGCCGAGCGTAAGAATGTATTGGTGTTAGGGGTAAACTTTGATAACCCTGAAATCACCACAGCTCTGCAGCAGATGGGGCGTATGCGCATTGAATTCCCCGTAGTGACGAATGACAGTGTTCAAGCGGTATTTCCTCACACTGTACCGCAAGGCTTGCCCGGCACGATTGTGATTAACCCCGAGGGTAAAATTCTTAAAACGCTGCAAGGGCCGCAAACGGAATCCACGCTGCTGCAAGCGCAAACTTCTCATTGAGCAGGGTTACTGCTGTATCAGCAGCCGAGATAGGCTGCTTTTACAGCGGGATTGACGAGCAGTGCACTGGCTGCATCGTGCAGCGTGATTTCGCCGTGTTCCATCACATAACCGCGCTGCGCTAATGACAGCGCGAGATGTGCGTTTTGTTCGATCAATAACACGCTCACGCCTTCCTTGTTGATGGTGGCGATTACTTCAAAAATTTTCTGCACCAAGATTGGTGCCAGCCCCATGCTCGGTTCATCGAGCAGCAATAAACGCGGTTTACTCATCAGGGCGCGCGCAATCGCCACCATTTGTTGTTCGCCGCCAGACAGCGTACCGGCTAATTGTTTTTGCCTTTCCGCTAAGCGTGGAAACAAATAAAACGCGTGTTCGATGTCTTGTTGGATGGCAGATTGATCGCTGCGGCTGTACGCACCCATCTGCAAATTTTCCAACACCGTCATTTCTTGAAAAATACCGCGACCTTCCGGCACCAGTGCCAAACCTTTGCTGGCTAAAGTATGTGCAGGTTGTTGGTTGATGCGCGCACCGTCAAAAAAAATATCGCCGCGTGTGGGCGTGAGTAATCCAGCAATACTTTTTAACAGCGTGCTTTTTCCTGCGCCGTTAGCACCAATCAAAGACACCAATTCTCCTGGCAGAACATGCAGCGAAACTTGGCGCAGTGCTTGAATTGCACCGTAGCTGACATCAATCGCATTCAGCGTTAGTAGTGCGTTGTTGAATGTAGAACTGGGCGCAGAGTTGGGTGCAGACATGAACATCAATCCGAAGAAGGCAGCGCATCTTCCGGTATTTGTTCGCCGGGCAAAAGAGGCCACAGTGTTTTATGGCGTGGTTTTGTTTCTGCCGCAGGGCGACCGTTGGTGTAGTAATACAACGCCAGCGAGCGGCGCGCCCGATCGGGCGGGCAGGTGAGCGCGTGGGGATGGCCGTGCCAAGTGTCACTGCCGGTGCTGAAAATCGCGAGGCGTTTCGCAATCGGCAAAATGCGTTTTTGGCAAGCGGTGAGTTGTCTGTCCCACAATTCTAAATGTCCGCCATATTCATCGTGCCAATCGTCATTCAGGTACAACAATAAATTCAGGCGGCGATCAATTTGATAAATGCGGTGAATATTGAAATCTGCGTGCACACGCAGCAATCCGCCAGGCAGTGTTTGGTGCGTGCCGCCACCGAGCAGGCGTGGATCGGGCAGCAAATTTTGTATGCCGGTCAGTTTTTCCAAAAATAAAATGAAGGCTTGCGATTGCATCTCCCATAACAAGTGACGCACAAAAGGATCAAACGCGCGCTCATTGCGTATACCCAATTTATTTTTTTGCGCGGGGATGCGCTGTGTGTCTTCATCGACGAAAGAAGTGTTGTCGCGCTCTTGCAGCGTAGGATCAGCCGGAGGAAAGCCCGCTTGCAGGCGTTGCGAGATGGCTTCGCTGACAAAATCATCTAGCACAATATGAGGGAAGGGCTGCGCTTGGCGATAGTGTGGCGCTTCGCGCTCCGCCAGTGCATTGAGTGCGTCGTAATCAAAGACATAGTCGCCCGCTAGGCCGGAAAAATGCGGGTTAATCACGCAGGAATCGCTCATGTTTGGATTTACCGAATGCCCTGTAGAGGGGCGTCATGCTAGCATCGCACCTGCCGTAATTTAAGGATCCAGATCATGAAGTTTGAAGGTACCGAGCGCTATGTCGCCACCGACGATTTGCAAATGGCAGTCAATGCTGCCGTGGTTTTGCAGCGCCCGCTGCTGATTAAAGGCGAGCCGGGCACAGGTAAGACGCTGCTGGCAGAAGAAGTGGCCAGCGCCTTGGGCAAACGCTTGATTCAATGGCATATCAAATCCACCACCAAGGCGCAGCAGGGTTTGTACGAATACGATGCCGTGTCGCGCCTGCGCGATTCGCAACTCGGCGATGATCGCGTGCATGACATTCGCAATTACATCAAACGCGGCAAATTGTGGGAAGCCTTTGCTGCTGACGAGCAAGTGGTGTTGTTGATTGATGAAATTGATAAAGCAGATATCGAATTTCCCAACGACTTGTTGGTGGAAATCGACAAAATGGAATTTTTTGTTTACGAAACGGGCGAAACCATCAAAGCCAAAAATCGTCCCATCGTTGTGATCACCAGCAACAATGAAAAAGAATTGCCAGATGCATTTTTGCGTCGCTGTTTTTTCCATTTCATCAATTTCCCTGATCGCGACACGATGCTGAAAATTGTTGATGTGCATTTTCCTAGCATTCAACGCGATTTGGTGAAAGAAGCACTGGATGTGTTTTTTGATGTGCGAAAAATTCCAGGCTTGAAGAAAAAACCTTCGACTTCGGAATTGATTGATTGGTTGAAGCTGTTGATGGCTGATAATATTCCTGATGAGATTTTGAAAAACCGCGATGCCACCAAAGCGATTCCACCGCTGTACGGCGCGCTGCTCAAAAATGAACAGGATGTGCACATGTTGGAACGCTTGGCGTTTATGGCGCGACGAGAAGGGCGTTGATGCATTATGGCAACTCAATCACAAGCCAGTAGTTTTGAATATTTGCGCGAAGGCTTTCGCTTACTTTTGCATCCAGAACTGCGCGGCTATGTTGTTATTCCGCTGCTGATCAACACCTTGGTGTTTGGTGGCTTGTTTTGGTGGAGCATCAATGTCATCGGCAATTTGATTCAATCGGCGATCAATGCGCTACCAGAATGGTTGGATTGGTTGAGTTGGATTATGTGGCCGCTGGCGGTGTTGTTGGTGTTGATCGTTATCATGTATACCTTCAGTGTGCTGGCGAATTTATTGGCCGCGCCGTTTAATGGTTTGTTGGCAGAAAAAGCCGAAGCGCTGCTGACGGGCACTTCACCGGATAGCAAAAACACGGTGTGGGGTGCGTGTAAACAATTGCCGCGTATTTTTATGAAAGAGCTACACAAATTAGGCTTTCAAGTGAAATGGTTGATTGCCTTACTGATTTTATCTGTGATTCCAGGGGTGAATATTTTTGCGCCACTGAGTTGGTTTTGTTTTTCCGCGTGGATGTCAGCGCTGGAATACTGTGATTACCCGATGGATAACCATGCCTACAGTTTCCAGCAAGTGCGTGAAGCCGCTGCTACGCAGCGCTGGTCTTGTTTCGGTTTTGGTAGTTTGGTCATGCTCGGTAATATGGTGCCGTTATTGAATTTGCTGATGATGCCTGCTGCCGTATGTGGCGCTACGCTGTTGTGGATTGAGCGCTTAAAAGATCAGTAGTTTCTTCTGCTGATATTTGTTGTTTTATTGTGATTTTTTCTAATTGGGTATCCACATGTTGTATTCCTTGCTGCGCCCGTTGTTGTTTCAATTGGATGCCGAGCGCGCGCACCATTTGACTTTGGATGCCTTAAAGATCGCACATCAAACAGGTTTGCTTGGTTTGTACGCGGGTAAGCCGGTAGAAGATATAACTAGCGTTTTCGGCATACAGTTTCCCAATCGCGTGGGCTTGGCGGCGGGCTTGGATAAAAATGCCGATTATGTCGATGCTTTGGGCGCGTTGGGTTTTGGTTTTGTCGAAGTGGGCACGGTGACGCCGCGACCGCAAGCGGGCAATCCGCAACCGCGTTTGTTTCGCGCTGTGGCGCAGCGCGGTATCGTCAATCGTATGGGCTTTAATAATTTGGGTGTCGAGCATTTGCTGCGCAATATTCAACAGCGCACTTATCGCGGTGTGTTGGGTGTGAATATCGGAAAAAATGCCACCACGCCCGTGGAAAATGCACTGGATGATTATTTGGCGTGTTTGAATGCGGTGTACGCCGATTGCGATTACATCACCGTCAATTTGTCATCGCCCAACACGCCAGGCCTGCGCGATTTGCAATTTGGTGAACCACTGCAAAGACTGCTAGAAGGTTTGAAAAATCGTCAGCAACAATTGCAAACACAATACGGCCGTTACAAGCCGCTGTTAGTGAAAATTGCGCCCGATCTCGCTGAGCAGGATGTGGTGAGCATCGCGCAGACTTTAGTGCAAACGCAGATTGATGGTGTGATCGCCACCAACACAACCGTCGATAAAACTGCATTGCAAGGCACTGTGTTGGCAAACGAAGTGGGCGGTTTGAGTGGCGCTCCTTTGTATGAAAAATCCACCGATATTTTGCGCCAGTTAGCGCGCGAGTTAGATGGAAAAATGTCCATCATCGGCGTGGGTGGTATTGAAAGCGCGGTGCAAGCCAAAGAAAAAATCGCAGCGGGCGCGTCTTTGGTGCAGTTGTATTCGGGGTTGATTTATCAAGGGCCCGCTTTAGTGAAAGCCTGTGCACAAGGAATCAAAACGACATGAAGCCTCTACAGTTCATTGCCACTTGCGCCCGCGCTCAAGAACCTTTGTTAACAGCGGAATTGGAAGCGTTATTTGCGCAGGATGTGGTGGCGGGCGATCGCATTGTCAGTTTTTCTGCCAGCCCAGAAGTGATTTATCGCGTGTTGCTCGGTACGCGCATTGCCAATCGCGTGCTGTGGCCGTTGTGCACTGTGCCTGCGAGTGATGGTGATGAAATGTATCACGGGTTGCGCGAGCACGATTGGTCATCAGTATTAAAACCCGAGCGCAGTTTTTGTATCGATTTTATCGGCGAGTCTGAAACGATTCGCAATACTATGTTTGGTGCTATGCGCGTGAAAGATGCGTTGGTCGATAGCGTGCGCGTGGGTGATCAGCGCCCGAATGTGGTGAAAGATTCGCCCGATATTCGTTTCAATGCCGTGCTGTTATCGAATGAAAAACAAACCGATCGCGTGCAAGTGGCGGTGGACTTAGGCAATGGTAGTTTGCACAAACGCGGCTATCGCCAGCAGGCAGGTGAAGCGCCGTTAAAAGAAACGGTTGCCGCTGGTATGTTGATGCGCACCGGTTGGCCTGAAATTGCAGCGGCAGGTGGAGCCTTGTTTGATCCGATGTGCGGCAGCGGTACTTTGTTGATTGAAGCGGCATTAATGGCGGGCAATATTGCACCGGGTGTGTATCGCGAGCAGTGGGGTTTTCGCTACTGCTCATGGCACGATGAATCATTATGGCAGACTTTATTGCGTGATGCAAAATCGCGTTTGTTAAACATCGGCGCGATTGAAATGCCTAAGTTGTTGGGCTGCGATATGTTGACGAGTGTGGTGAAAAAAGCGCGCGATAACATTGAACGCGCAGGGCTGTCTGAATGTATTGTTGTTGAAGCAGAACACTTGGCAGATAGCATGCCGCCGCGCGCAAAAACGGGTTTGTTGATCTGCAATCCACCGTACGGCGAACGCTTGGGTGATGCAGATGATTTGCCCGCGCTGTACGCCAAGTTGGGCGAAAAAATGAGCGAGATGCACGGCTGGCAAGCTGCGGTATTGACCAGTGAAAAGGCACTGGCACAAGCAATAGGGCTGCGCAGCCATCGCTCGTATCGTTTTGATAATGGCGCGATTGCCTGCCGCTTATATTTGTTTGATTTAAATGAAAAAAATCGTTTCCGCGCTTTGGATGCCGCACCAGTGAATCGCGATCAGGCAGTTGATGCAGAGTCGCTGTCAGATGCGGCGCGTATGCTGCACAACCGCTTGCAAAAAAATCTGCACAAATTGAAGCCTTGGTTACAGCAATCTGGCGAGAGTTGTTTTCGTTTATACGATGCCGATATGCCGGAATATGCTTTTGCGATTGATGTCTACACCAACGCAGACAACGGTGAACAGCATGTGCATTTGCAGGAATACGCACCACCGAAAACGGTAGAAGAATCGGCGGCAGCGCGTCGACGCGAAGAAACGCGCTTGGCGGTTTCTGCTGCTTTGAGTATTCCTTTGTCGCGCGTACACGGCAAAAAACGTGAGCGCCAACGCGGCGAGAGTAAGCAGTACGGAAGACAGGAAACGGAAACGCATCTGCGTTTTCCTGTGCGTGAAAACAACTTGCTGTTTCAAGTGGATATGCACAGCTATCTCGATACAGGATTATTTTTGGATACGCGCCCTGTGAGAAAATTGTTGGCAGAAAAAGCCAAAGGCAAAGATGTATTGAATTTGTTTTCTTATACCGCGAGTGCCACGGTGTATGCCGCGAAAGCGGGTGCACGCAGTTCTTTATCGATAGATATGTCGGCCACTTACACCGATTGGGCGCGTTTCAATTTTGCAGCCAATGGCATCGACAGTCGCAAGCATCAATTGCTGACAGCTGACTGTATGCAATGGCTGGAAGAAGCAGGCGAGCAGTTTGATTTGATCTATCTGGATCCGCCGACTTTTTCCAATTCTAAGCGTATGCGCGAAACACTGGATGTGCAGCGCGATCAAGTCAATTTAATTGGCTATGCCTTGGATTTGCTGTCGGAAAATGGCGAGTTGATTTTTGTGACTAATCACCAGCGTTTTAAATTAGAGAAAGATATCTTTATTGAACACGGTTGGCAGCCGGAAGATTGGACAGAAAAAACATTGGATGCTGATTTTCAGCGCAGCAAGAAAATTCACCAGTGCTGGCTATTCCGCCGCCGTTGAGTGGTGTTTATCCAATAAAGCCAGCGCATCATAAATCACGGCAATATCCGCGCCTTTGCGGTGGGCGTTTTCGCTGATGTAACGACGAAATTGGCGTGAGCCTGAGACTTCATGCCACAAGCCGAGCAAGTGGCGTGTGAGTGTGCTCAAAGAAACGCCGTTTTGGAATTGTTGTTCGCAATACTGCGCGTAGGCTTTTGTTGCTGCGATACGGTCCATTTTTTCATGCGCATCCGCAAAAATTTTCTCGTCAGCTTCCGCTAAAAAGAAAGTGTTATGCCACGCCGCACGCCCCATCATCACACCATCGACATGCAGTAAGTGTTGTTGCGCTTCTTCCAGTGTATGAATGCCGCCGTTGATGCTGATGTGCAAATGCGGTCGCAATTGTTTCAGGCGATAAACCCAATCGTATTTCAGTGGTGGAATTTCGCGATTTTCTTTCGGACTTAAACCGTGCAGCCATGCGTTGCGTGCATGCACGATGACGGTGTCGCAGGGGCTGTCGGTCGCGATATCGATAAACGCTAAAAAATCGTCAAAACTGTCTTGTTGATCAATGCCGGTTCTGCATTTCAGCGTCACAGGCGCGCTGCTACCTTCTGCCATGGCGCGCAAACAATCGCGCACAACTTCTGGTGTATTCATTAAACATGCGCCAAACGCGCCGTTTTGTACGCGATCACTGGGGCAACCGCAGTTGAGATTCAGCGCGTCGTAGTGGTATTGCATAGCAATCGCGCTGCTCTCTCGCAACTGTGCAGGGTTCGCGCCACCGAACTGCAAAATCACCGGATTTTCTTCGGTATTGCGTGATAAAAGATGATCGCGTTTTCCATGCAAAATTGCGTGCGCAGTAATCATTTCCGTGTACAGCGCAGTGTGCTTCGTGAGCAGACGAGCGAGATAACGGTAATGCTTGTCTGTCACATCGATCATAGGAGCGACAGCAAGGCGAGCGCGGTAATCGTTCATAAGCGCTGCGTTTGTATCAGTCTAAGTTGGCGGCGTTTTCTCCAGCGCGAAGCCACATGCCAGCGCCAAAAAGATTGCACGGCTAAATAACAAAATCCGCCAATCAATAAACCTAAGGTAAAGGAGCCCAACATAAACGGCTCCCAAATGCGTTCAAATAAATACCAAAAAGATTGCATGGTTTCGGTGATCGATTCTCCACCGTGCCAATCAAAATGCAGCAGTTGTTTGACGCTGTGCGTGTGTTCACTCGGCATTTCAATCAAACCAATTTTTATCGCTGTATAGGCCAGTGGTGGGATAGTAATGGGGTTGACGAGCCAAACCAGCGATACGGCAATGGGTAAATTAGCGCGCAGCCATACGGCGAGAAAAGCAGCCGTAATAGTGTGGCAGGGAAAAATCATCAGCGTGATGCTGGTAAAGAATGCGACAAAAAATGCGCGCGCTACGCTGTGTCGATTGAGATGCCAAAGGTTAGGGTCTTGAATATAGTGGCGCAGAGGGCCGAGTTTTTTACTGTGCCTTATTGCATCTGAGCGGTCAGCTAATTTTTGAAACCACTGCTTTGGCATATCCGTTATTGATGCTTTTGTGCGCGTTTGAATTGGCGTGTGTTCCATGCGCGAGCGACATGCCAGCGCCAAAAAAGTTGCACCACCAAATGCCCAGCTGCACCGAGTGCTGTGCCAATAATGACGGAGCCGAGTATCAATGGTCGCCATGCTTCTTTTAGCATGAGTAAAAAACCGGCTGCTTCATCTTTGAAACTTAATTCAGACCATTCCAAAGACAGTAGTGCTCCAAGATCAAAAGTCGTTTCAACGGGAATAAAAAAAGCGCCAATTTTTAATGCAAGATAGATGATGGGCGGTGAGGTGATTGGGTTGGTGATCCATACTAAGCCTACTGAAATGGGCAAGTTGGCACGAATCGCAATTGCAATGACGGCAGCGACAAACATTTGTCCTGGAAATAACAAAAAAGCAAAGCCAGCAAAGAGACCAGCAAAGAATGCGCGCGACACACTGTTTCTATTCAGATGCCAAAGATTTGGGTCGTGGATGTGACTCCCCAAGGCTGACAATTTGCCGCTAGACAGCAGTTTTTGTCCTTCAGTGGTAAATCGTTTGAATATTTTTCGTGCCATACAGTAATAACGGTAACGACAGGGACGACAAGTGCCGACCATTATCCATATATTGTGGGGGAGCGCTATCTCGTACTATTCAGCACCTTGTGCGGCTAACAGTTGGTGCGTTGCAGGGTGCTGTGGTTGGGTAAAGAGAGTGTGCGTTTCGCCGCTTTCCACAATACGACCTTGCTGCATGACAAGCACACGATCGGCAATGCGTTGCACGAGCCGTAAATCGTGCGTAATAAATAGCAGCGAGAGTGAGAGTTCTTGTTTGAGCTTCAGCAGCAGGGCGATGATTTGTGCCTGCGTAGAAACATCCAGCGCGGAAACAGCTTCATCGCAGACAATGAACTTGGGATTCAATGCAATGGCGCGCGCAATGCCGATGCGTTGTCGCTGCCCACCAGAAAATTCATGCGGAAAACGGTGCGTGCTGTCTTCTGGCAATTCCACGCGCTGCAATAATTCACGCACCGCTTGCTCACGCGTGGATTTGTTGCCTATGCCATGCACTTCAAACGGCTCCAACAAAATGCGCTCTATCGTGTGTCTTGGGTTGAGTGAATCATTGGTGTCTTGAAAGATGACTTGCCACTCGCGCCGCAACTGCTGCATTTGTTTTTTATCGTGAACATTGAGGCGTTGTTGTTGATAAAAAATATCACCAGAGTCTGCGGGATCAAGCATTAACAGTGCACGCCCCAGCGTACTTTTACCACAGCCTGATTCACCCACTAAAGCCACGATTTCTTTTTCGTAAAGCGTGAAGCTGATATTGTGCAATACAGTAATGGGTGATTTTTTGCGCGCCAGTAATGCTTGTGGTGGCCGAAAAGCTTTATGGAGATTTTTAGCTTCTAGCAGCAGTGTTGCTTCGATTCTTTTATCGTCGTGATTGTTTTTTGATTGTATGGGCTTTATCGCCGCCAACAAACTTTTTGTATAAGGGTGCTGCGGTGATGAAAACAGTGTGGCGGTATCCGCAAGTTCACACAGTTTCCCCTGCTGCAAAACAGCCACGCGCTGGCCCCAGTTTTTGACCAAAGCGAGATCATGCGTGATAAACAACACTGCCATCTGGTAGCGTTTTTGTAACTCGCTTAACAGAGACAGCAATTGTAATTGTGTGCTGGCATCTAAAGCGGTGCTCGGTTCATCAGCAATCAACAAGTCTGGTTTTCCCGCCAATGCCATAGCGATCATGACACGCTGACATTGCCCGCCCGACAGTTGATGCGGAAAACTTTTTAATCGCTGTTCTGCTTGTGTGATATTGACGGCTTGCAGTAGCGATAAAGATTGTTCACGAATGGCAGCAGCATCTAAATCTGGTGCGTGTAATTGGAAAACTTCGGCCAATTGCTCGCCAATCGTTTGCACAGGATTGAGCGCAGTAATAGGCTCCTGAAAAATCATGGCGATGCGTTTGCCGCGCAGGCGGTGTAATAGAGCAGGGTTGTTGTCGATGCGTTTGCCATCTAATTCAACGCTGCCGGAGAGAATATTGACGGCTGGTTTTGGCAATAAACCCATAATACTTTGCGCACAAAGGCTTTTGCCTGAGCCGGATTCGCCCACCAATGCGAGTGTTTCGCCGTGTGAGATCGTCAACGATATATCGCGCAACACGGTTTTTTCTTCGCTATCCGTGCGAACCGTGACAGTGAGATTTTTTAAGGCGAGCAGTGGTGCTTTCATCGTCAATGCCGCCACGAGGTATCGGTGATTGAGACAGGCGGAGACAGCGGTTCACCTGTGCGCTGCAACTGACGAATACGGTTTTTAGTGGGTAAATCTATCCAAAATGTACTGATGCCCATGGCATCCACCGCGCTATCGCTGCTGCGTGTGGCATAGCCTTTGGGTAAGTGTATCCAAGCCCAATACGCATCACGAAAATAAGGCACTTTGTAAGTAGGGATCAACGCGGCGCTGCCATAAATTTTTTGTTCAATTTGATGTGATAGCGTGATGCGTTTATTGCGATCCAATTCCTCGCGGTAGGCGTCGATCAGTTTGTCCATCTCAGGATCAGAAAAATTGGTGATGTTGTTAGGTTGCGGCTTGAAAGCATTGTCGGAGTGATAGAACTGGCGAAACTCAGGCGACAAACCGCCGCCGCTCCAGCCCAGTGATGCGATTTGATGATTTTTTTCTAATACTTGTTTGAAAAAAGCTGAGCTGTCTAAGAGTTGCAGTTGCAATTCAATGCCCGCTTTGCGCGCTTCTTCTTGCAGTATGACTAAACGATTGCTGTGCAGTGGGTTGCCATAGCTCAACACCAAAGATAGACGCTGACCGTTTTTGATACGGATGCCGTCTTGATCTAAGTTTGTCCAACCTGCTTGTTCCAACAGTGAAACGGCGCGCGCTATATCAA
Source organism: Pseudomonadales bacterium (assembly GCA_041395665.1). Classification (NCBI taxonomy): domain Bacteria; kingdom Pseudomonadati; phylum Pseudomonadota; class Gammaproteobacteria; order Pseudomonadales; species Pseudomonadales bacterium. Next base: position 300,459 of record JAWLAB010000003.1, on the reverse strand, counting down.
AACCGCGCGGTTTGATGTTTTTGTTGTCGTAATCACCGTAACCGACATTGTGCGTTTCCATGCGCGAATAATCGTTGTGCAAAACCGTTTTTATGACTTTGTCAAAATCCATGGCATAAGCAATGGCTTGGCGCACACGAATATCATCCAGCGGCGGCTTGGCCATATTGAGCCAGAGACCTTGCGCGGGCTGCACTACATCGTTGTAAAACCACAATTTATGCACAAAGCCTTTATCGAAAATTTCGCCTTTGGCTTTGTTATGCCAAAAATCTGGCAGTGTGAGTGAAAAACTATCCAACTCACCGCGCTGAAAATATTGCCATGCGATATTCGGATCACGAATCACTTTGACAATGATGTGATCGGGATTAAAACGATAGCGATAAAAACGCTTATTGTTTGCCCACCAGTTGGGAAGGCGATCAAACTGCACAAATTTTCCTTTGCGCACCTCTC